>JACWEN010000001.1 GCA_014653455.1 Pelagibacterales bacterium SAG-MED46
TCTAATAATATAGCAATTAAACTAATACATAAACCTGCTTCTAGTGCTAAACCAATGTTAAGCTGATTTAATGCTAGTAACAAGTTAAATCCCAATCCTTTTGCTCCGATAAAAGCTGAGATTACTGCCATAGAAAAACACACCATTATGACTTGGTTAACTCCAATTAAAATATCTCTTCTTGCAGTAGGAATTAGTACTTTTGTCATTAGTTGCCAATTATTACATCCACTCATCCTACCTGCTTCAATAACTTCTGGAGATATTCCTCTAAGTCCTAACAAAGTTAGCAATATCATTGGTGGTACTGCAACAACCATAGTTATAATTACCGCCGCATGATCGCCAACTCCAAAAAGAACTATTGCTGGAACTAAAACTGCATATTGAGGCATAGTCTGCATAACTAAAAGTATTGGATATAAAGCTTTCTCAACTCTTTTACTTTTAAATGCTGCAATACCTAAGCTTAAACCAAAAATAAATGATAAAGGCGCTGCAACTAATATAAAAGAGAGTGTTTGCATTGAAGGTTTCCATTGACCAAAAATAGAAATATAAATCATCACTAATGCAGCAAATAATGCTAACCCTTTACCGCTTAGGTTGTAAGCTAATATTGTTGCTCCTGCTGCTACAATTGTCCATGGTAAACCAGGTAATTCTGCCCAAGGATTTGCATCGATCCAGTCCCAACTAGAAAATGCAACAATAGTATTTAATCCGCCTAACAAAATCTCTCTTATTAAATCAATAAGAAAAGTCATAAAAGACGTTATATTTCGAGTAATTTGTAACACCAAGGGCCGAGTTTTAAATTCTTGAGTATCTTCATTCCAAAACTCCATTGGCATCCACTCATTCATTAAGAAAAATAAGGAATCATTAATCCAAATAGGTAGCCAACCTAGAAGTGGAGGCAATCTCCAAAAAACGTCAAAAGCGTAATATCTTACCTCTTTACCAAATAAAACGTATGAGCTTTGGTTTGGATCTTTAATAAATTCTGCTTGTCCTCTTATAAACTTATATGTTTCAGGAACATCAATCGCAAAACATAGTGCAAAAGGATTGGGATTTAACTTGTTACTAGCATTAAATCAGCTTAACATTGGTTTAGCACTAGAAGCAGGTTTATGTATTAGTTTAATTGCTATATTATTAGACAAGATGTCATTAGCTTGGGCTAATAAGCAAATTGATTATTTTGGCAACTTGACTTTTTTTCAACGTTATAAAAATATATTCTTTTTCACAGCAGCAATAATATTAGGAATTCTATTTGCCTATTTAGGATCTTTTTATTTTAAAGAAGGATATAATTATCTCTTTGAAGTTCCACACAATAAAGGAATATCAACAGCTGATTTTTGGAATAAAGGTGTTGATTGGATTTTTGATACTTTCTTTGTTTACATAAAAGCATTTAATACCTGGTTGATAGTGGATGTTCTTCAGCCGATGAGAGCTTTATATTTGAGAATGCCTGCCGTAGCTACATTAGTTTTAGTTGTTGGGGCAGGATATATAATAGGTGGCATTCGTTCTGCTTTAGTCGTTTGTGGATTAACGTTATTCATAGCTTTAAGCCCATGGTGGGACAGAGCTTTAGTTACAACATATATGGCAACTTTTGGAGTTATTATATCATGTATCATTGGATTTACAGTTGGAACATTGTGTTTTCAAAATAAAAGTTCAGCAAGCTTTATGTTAGGAGTTTGTGATATTTTTCAAACCTTCCCATCATTTGTATATTTAATACCTGTGATGATGCTTTTTGGAATAACTGATACTTCTGTTTTAATTGCAGTAATTGTTTATGCAACTATACCAGCCACAAGATATACTATCGAGGGCCTTAGAAGTGTTCCAACTGCTTTGCATGATGCTGCAACAATGTCAGGTGTTACTAAATTCCAAAGATTATTTAAAATAGAGTTTCCTTTAGCTTTTCCTCATATGATGCTTGGATTAAATCAAACAATAGTATTTGCACTATTTATGGTGATTATAGGTGCTTTTATTGGAACAGAAGATTTAGGACAGTATATTTTGAAAGCATTATCAGACAAAAAAGGTGCAGGTATAGGGTTAACACTAGGTATCTGTGTTGCGTTTATAGGTTTAATTTTTGATAATTTAATTAGAACTTGGGTAGATCAAAGAAAAAAACATCTAGGAATAAGTTAAGATTAAAATTTAATAAAATTAATTTATTTATTTAAAAATGTTTTCAAAGAATCATCCATTGCAGTTTCCCAAGGTGTATGATGAACTGGTCCAACAGAACCTGTTACCGGTGAAGAGAAAGATTTATTTCTGTAAGTCATAATATCTTCAACTTTATGATGTTCCCATTCTTTGAAATGCTTTCTAATTAATTCAAAATCAATTTTTGGATAATCAGATAAAGAATGAAGTTCCTTTGTGTATTCAGTTTGAAAATCAATCATTTGATCTGGATTTTCTAGTTTTTCTTCCATTGACACCCATTTGTTTATATCTTTTTCTATTTCAGTATCATTTGGAACTTTTATTTTTTTCATAATTACATCTCTCGCAAACCAAGCTTGACAATCAAACATATTAAAAGTGTGAAATTGATCTTGCATACCAAGGTACATTAGATTGTGATTATTTTGCCAAATAACACCTTTATATAATTTAGGCGGATACAATCTATTAGTGGTTTGAAGCTTAAGATCTTCTGATATAAAAGGGAAATGATGCAGGTATCCAGTGCAAAGAATTACTACATCTGTTTCTTGTTCATGACCATCTTTGAAAATTGCCTTGTTTCCTTCAAGTCTATCTAAATGATAAACTTCTTTCATACCTTTGGGCCACTTAAATCCCATCGGATTATGTCTGTAGCCAATAGTTACACTTTTTGCTCCATATTTATGACATTGAAGAGCAACATCTTCTGCAGAATAACTACTTCCTAAAACAACAACATTTTTACCTCTAAACTCCTCTGCATCTCTAAAATCATGAGAATGCATTATTCTTCCTGGAAAAGATTTCATTCCAGGATATTCAGGTATAAATGGAACTGAAAAATGTCCAGTTGATACAACCACATAATCAAATGTATCTTTTAAAATTGAGTCATCTTTTTTGTTCCTATATACGAGTTCAAAACAGTCATTGATATAAGTTACATTGGTAACAGTTGTGTTGAACTTTATTTTATCTTTCAGATTTCCTTTTTTTACTCTTCCTAAAATGTAATCATACAAAACTTCTCTTGGTGGGAAAGAAGGAATTGGTTTTCCAAAATGTTCATCAAATGAATAATCAGCAAATTCTAAGCATTCTTTTGGACCATTTGACCAAAGATATCTATACATACTATTAGGAACAGGATCTCCATACTGATCAGATCCAGTTCTCCAATTATAATTCCAAAGGCCACCCCAATCCTCTTGTTTATCAAAACAAACTATTTCAGGTACTTTTTCACCCTGCTTTTCATATTGTTCAAATGATCTAAGCATTGATAAACCACAAGGCCCAGCACCAATTATAGCTACTTTAGTCATAAATATGATCTCTAATCTAATAATTTTATAATTCTACTTTACTAACAATTTTCTGAAAATTACAATGAAAAAAATTTAATCAAAGTGAGAATTTTTTGAAAAAATTAATATTATCTATAGACCAAGGAACCACTTCATCAAGATCTATTTTATTTGATCTTACAGGAAAAAAAATTTTTTCATCTCAGTATGAGTTTAGACAAATATTTCCAAATTTAGGTTGGGTCGAGCACAACCCTGAGGAGATTTGGAAAGTAACTTTAAGAACTATTCTAGAAGCAATAAAGAAAAGCAAAAAATTAAAAGCTAAAATTATTTCAATTGGAATAACAAACCAAAGAGAGACAACTATACTTTGGGATAAAAAAACTGGTAAACCAGTTTATAATGCAATTGTTTGGCAAGATAGAAGAACAAGCAAAATTTGTGAAAATTTAAAAAAAAGAAAATTAGAAAATTTATTTAGATATAAAACGGGATTATTTATTGATCCGTATTTTTCAGCAACAAAAGTAAAATGGATATTGAATAATATCTCAATATCAAAAAAACTCTTAAAAAATAAACGATTGATGTTTGGAACAATAGATACTTTCTTAATTTGGAGATTAACTAATAAAAAAAATCATTTAACTGATGCTACAAATGCGAGTAGAACTTTGATGTATAATATAAATTCAAATAAATGGGATGATGAAATTTTAAAAAAATTAAATATCCCAAAATATATCTTACCAAATGTGAAAAATTCTGCTGATGATTTTGGAATAACTTCTAAAAAGATTATAGGTTTAGAAATACCAATTAATGCAGTGTTGGGAGATCAACAAGCTGCAGCAGTAGGACAAGCATGTTTTGACAAAGGTTCAGTTAAAAGTACTTATGGAACAGGCGCGTTCGCAATTATGAATACAGGAAATAAAAAGATTTTATCAAAAAATAAGTTGTTAACTACAATTTGTTACAGATTAAAAAATAAAAATACATATGCATTAGAAGGCTCTATTTTTATTGCTGGTGCTGGCATCCAATGGTTAAGAGATAAAATTAAATTAATCAATAATGCTTATGAAACTGAAAAAATTGCAAAATCTAAAATTGATAATGATGGAGTGTATATTGTTCCAGCGTTTACCGGTTTAGGAGCTCCCTACTGGAATGCAGAGTCCAGAGGTTTAGTTACAGGGTTAACTCGAAATACTGACTGGAAAAATTTAGTTAGAGCAGTAATTGAGTCAGTTGCTTATCAAAGCTATGATTTGTTTGATGCTATGAAAAAAGATGGATCTAGACCTAAAATTATTAAAGTTGATGGAGGTATGGTTGCGAACGGTTGGTTTGCACAGTTTTTATCAGATATTTTGAATACAAAAGTTTTAAGACCTGTTATTCAAGAAACTACCGCACTAGGTGTAGCTTTCTTTGCTGGTTACCAAGCTGGTGAATTTAAATCATTAAGAGAAATAAAAGATAAATGGAAAAAGGATGCTATTTTTGTCCCTAAAATTAACAAAAAATTAAGAAATAACTTGTTGAAAGGGTGGCAACAAGCAATTAGAAAAACTTTAGCTTAATTATAGCTTATGAAAAAAATAATAATATTGGGTGCTGGTGCAATGGGATCTGCTTTTGCAGTACCATGTGCTGAAAATAAAAATGATGTAACAATAGTAGGGACTCATTTAGAAAATGAACTTATAGACAACATAAATTCTAACAATAAAATACATCCAGCATTAAAAACTCAATTATCAACTAAAATTAAATTTGAAAAATTCGAAAAATTACAATCTATTTTAGAACATGATCTAGATATAATTGTTTGTGGTGTAAGCTCTATAGGGATTGAATGGTTTGTAAAACAAATTTCTAAAAATTATAAAGATAAAATGTCAATTTTATTATTAACAAAAGGTTTGTCGATAATGGACAACGAACTTACAACTCTTTCAGATAAAATTAAAAATCTTCTAAAAAAAGAAGTTTATTCAGAAATAAATATTTCTGCTATCAAAGGACCCTGTCTAGCAGCAGGATTGGCAAATAAAATGAGAACAGGAACTGTAATTGCTAATAAAAACATTAAAGAATCTCAGTTTTTAAAAGAAATTATTTCTACAAATTATTATTCAACTGAAATATCTGAAGATATAACAGGCGTAGAGTTATCTGGAGCAATTAAAAATATTTACTCCATGTTAATTGGAGCCTCTGAGGGATTAAGTAACCATAAAGCACCAAAAGAAATCCAATCTAAATATTTTTTAAATACAGCCGCATCATTGATCAATAGATCTATTTCAGAAATGGTTGAATTCGTCTCTCATTACGGAGGTAGACCAGAAACTGTATATGGTTTAGCGGGTCTTGGAGATTTATATGTAAGTACTATTGGTGGAAGAAATAGTATGATGGGAAAATATTTGGGGGATGGATATTTGTATAACGAGGCAAAAGAAAAATTTATGAAAGATATTACAGTAGAGGGTGCTCAATTAGCTTTAGAGATAGGTCCAAAAATTATACAAGATTTAAATCCAAAACATTTCCCACTGATGTTTAGTATGTTACAAACTATTTGTGAAAATAAAAAATTAGAAATTAGCTGGTAAGTTAAATAATATCGAAACCACCTCACTTTAGTATAGATTGGTAAAGCAAATCTTTAAAATAAAGGAATATATCTAAAACAAACCTTCTATTTCACCATCTTTATTTAATTTGATAGAGTCAGCTGCTGGAACTCTTGGTAATCCAGGCATTGTCATTATAGCTCCACAAACAACAACAATAAATTCTGCTCCTGATGAAAGTCTAATTTCTCTAATTGGCAAAGCATGACCAGTTGGTGCACCTTTAAGACCAGGATCAGTTGAGAAACTATATTGAGTTTTAGCAACACAAATAGGCAGTTCTCCAAAACCTGCTTCTTCAAAACTTTTTAATTGATCTCTGATTTTTGTGTCCGCAATTACTTCGTCAGCTCTATAAATTTCTTTAGCTATAGTCTCTATCTTTTTAAATAATGGAGTTTTGCTCTCATATAAAAATTTAAATTTAGCCTCATTTTTTTGACATAAATCTGCAACTTGAGCCGCCAATTCTTTGGTACCTTCGCCACCATTTGCCCAGTGCGTACATAGACTTGCTTTAACTCCCATTCCATCACAAAATTCTATTAAAGCTTTTACTTCATCATCTGTATCTTTAATAAAATGGTTAACTGCAACTGCAACAGGTAGACCAAATTTTTGAACATTTTGAATATGTCTTTCAAGATTCTCCAACCCTTTCTTAAGTGCAACAACATTTTCATCTTTAAGATCGTCTTTTGCAACGCCACCATGCATCTTTAAAGCTCTGATAGTTGCAACAATTACAACACAACTTGGTTTTAAATTTGACTTTCTGCATTTTATATCAAGAAATTTTTCAGCTCCCAAGTCAGCACCAAAGCCTGCTTCTGTTATAACATAATCTGCAAGTTTTAATCCTGTTTTTGTTGCAATTACAGAATTACATCCGTGAGCAATATTTGCAAAAGGACCACCGTGAATAATTGCAGGATTGTTTTCTAAAGTTTGAGTTACGTTTGGTCGAATAGCATCTTTTAATAAAACAGTCATTGGACCTTGTGCTTTTAAATCTTTTGCAAATATAGGTTTTTTATCTCTTGTGTATGCAATTGTAATGTTTCCAATTCTTTTCTCTAAATCTTCAAGATCATTTGATAAGCAAAAGATTGCCATGATTTCAGATGCTACAGTGATATCGAAACCATCTTCTCTTGGAAAACCATTTGCAACTCCGCCTAAGTTAATATTTATAGATCTTAGTGAACGATCATTCATGTCCATTACCCTCTTCCAAACAATTCTTCTAATGTCTATATCTAATTTATTCCCCCAATAAATATGATTATCAATTAACGCTGATAGAAGATTATGAGCTGAAGTGATTGCATGAAAGTCACCGGTAAAATGTAAATTAATTTGTTCCATTGGAACCACTTGTGCGTATCCACCCCCAGCAGCTCCTCCCTTCATACCAAAAGATGGACCAAGACTTGGCTCTCTTAAACAAACTATAGATTTTTTTCCTATTTTATTTAAGCCATCATTTAATCCAACTGATGTAGTGGTTTTACCTTCTCCTGCAGGAGTAGGGGTGATTGCAGTGACTAAAATTAATTTGCCATCTGGTTTATCTTTTAAAGTATCTAAATATTCTAAATTAATTTTTGCAATGTGTCTTCCCATAGGACTAAAGGCAGCACTCTCATCTGGCACATTTATCTTTGCTAATATATCATTTATAGGTTGCATTTCAGCTTCTCTAGCTATTTGAATATCTGTCTTAACATCGCCCATTTAAAATCCTATAAGTTAAAAATCTTTCAGACTTCTTATCCTTTTTTGACATCTTTGGAAACTTCTAAAAAATATATATAAAAAAAATAAGAACTATTTATATTCTTTGAGATAAAAATATCTCATGCAAAAATATTCTATATTCAATTTGATAAAGAATGCTTTTTCTGGCCATCAAAATTGGGATTTAGCATGGAAGGATCCAACTCCTAAAAAAGAATACGATGTAGTAATTATTGGTGGAGGAGGTCATGGATTAGCAACAGCATATTATCTAGCAAAAGAACACAATATTACTAACGTTGCGATTATTGAAAAAGGTTGGATTGGTGGTGGAAACGTAGGACGTAATACTACGATCATAAGATCAAACTACATGCATGACGATAATGCACTTTTCAGCGAATTTGGAATGGATCTATGGAGGAATATGAGCCAGGATTTAAACTATAACGTAATGTTTTCTCCAAGAGGAATTATTAATCTTGCGCACTCAGATGCACAAATGAATGTTTATGCAAGAAGAGGAAACTCCATGAGATTAAATGGAATTGATGCAATTTTATTGAATAGAGAGCAAGTAAAAGAAATTATTCCAATGGCAGATTTTTCAGACAACGTTAGATTTCCAATCTTTGGAGGTTTAATGCAACCAAGTGCAGGAACCGCAAGACATGATGCTGTTGCTTGGGGTTATGCAAGGCAAGCAGACTCTATGGGTGTCGATATTATTCAAAATTGTGAAGTTACAGGATTTGATGTAGTTGGGGGAAAAGTTAATGGTGTTCGAACCTCAAGAGGTGACATTAAAGTTAAAAAAATCGGATTATGCGTAGCAGGTAGTACAAATATTTTAGCAGAAAAATTAAATATGACTTTACCTGTTGAGACTCATCTTCTGCAAGCATGTGTTTCAGAACCAGTAAAACCTATATTAGACAGAGTCGTGACTTTTGGTGCTGGTCATTTTTATATTAGTCAATCTGATAAAGGCGAAATGGTTATGGGTGGAGATTTAGATGGTTACAATAGTTATGCTCAAAGAGGAAACTTGCCAACACTACAGCATGTTTTGACAGAAGGAATTGCTATGATGCCATTTTTAAGCAAATTAAAAATGCTTAGAACTTGGGGCGGTATAATGGATATGTCCATGGACGGTTCACCTATCATTGACAAAACTCATATTGAAGGTTTGTATTTAAACTGTGGTTGGTGTTATGGTGGTTTCAAAGCAACCCCAGCGTCGGGTTGGACTTTTGCTCACACAATAGCGCAAGATAGAGTTCATAAATTAAATGCTGGTTACAGCTTAAACAGATTTAATACAGGTCAATTATTGGATGAAAAAGGACTTGGTACAAAGACTTGGATTTCATAAATGCTTTATATTAAATGCCCACACTGTGGAATGAGATCTCAAAATGAATTTTCATATGGAGGTGATGCAACAGTAAAAAGACCAGAGCTTAACAGTGAAGTTTCGGATCATGATTGGGATAATTTTGTTTATAATAGAAAAAGTTTAAGAGGGAAACATTGGGAATTATGGCAACATATATCAGGTTGCAGGCAATGGATAAAAGTTGAAAGAGATACAGCCACTCATGAAATTTTTAATACTCTTAAAGCTCATGAGGAAATTTCAAAATGAACCAAAAATTTAGATTAGAAAATGTTGGTTTAATTAATCGAGATAAAAAACTTTCATTTAAATTTAATGGTGTTGCTTATCATGGATATGAAGGAGATACTCTTGCTTCTGCTTTGATAGCAAACGGAGTTCATTTAGTTGGTAGAAGCTTTAAATATCATAGACCAAGAGGCTTTTTTGGAGCAGGCGTTGATGAGCCATATGCTATTGTTCAATTGTTTAGAAATGGAGAAACAGAACCAAATATTAAAGCTACTGAACAAGAGCTTTTTGAAGGATTGGAAGCAACAAGTGTAAATTGCTGGCCAAATGTTAACTTTGATATAGGGGCTATAAATAATTTTTTAAAAATTTTTCTTCCTGCAGGTTTTTATTACAAAACGTTCATGTGGCCAAAAAGCTTTTGGTATAAACTTTATGAGCCTTTTATAAGAAAAGCTGCAGGTCTAGGAGTAGCATCTACAAAACATGATAAAGAAAGATATGAGCATAAGTATGAATATTGTGATTTATTAATTGCAGGTTCGGGGCCATCAGGTTTAGCAAGTGCATATGCTGCAGCAAAAAATGGTGCAAGAGTAATTTTAGCTGAAGACAAAGCCAGACATGGAGGGACTTTATTAACTAGTGATGTAAATATAGGTAATCAATCAGGCAAAGAGTGGGCCGAAGGAATAATTTCAGAACTTAAAAAAATGCCAAACGTGATCGTTAAAAATAGATCGCAAGTGTTTGGCTATTATGATCACAACATGATGGTAATGTCAGAAAGAATTAGTGACCATCTTCCAAAAACAAAAAAATTTCATCCAAAACAAAGACTTTGGTATATCAGAGCTAAAGAAGTTCTGATTTCCTCAGGATCAATCGAAAGACCTATAGTTTTTGGGAACAATGATACGCCAGGCGTAATGCTTTCTTCAGCTGCAAAAGAATATCTTAAAGTTTATGGGGTATTAGTTGGGAGAAACCCTATTGTATTTACTAATAATGATAGTGGATATGAAACTGCAATTGAATTTAAGAAAAACGGCGTTGATCCAATTATTTTAGATACAAGAAAAGATCCTCAATCTGAGATAGTTGACGAAGCAAAAAATTTAGGAATAAACATTAAACTTTCTTATGTAGTTGTGGCTGCTCAAGGTTATAAAAAAGTAAAATCAGCTGATATTTCTAAGATTTCAGACAATAAAGAGCAATTAGGAGCAATAGAAAATATTAAATGTGACTGTATATGCGTTTCAGGTTTCTGGACACCTACTATTCATTTAGCTTCACAATCAGGAAATAAAACTAAGTTTAACGAAGATATTGATGCATTTGTTCCTGGCATTTCAAAACAAAATGAAACAACGTTAGGAGCTGCAAATGGATCATATACTTTAGAAGAAACTTTAAAAAGTTCTTTAGAAGCTAGTTATGAGTTATCAAATAAAATTACAAATAATGATAACAAAATTTCTTTTCCAAATGTTTTTGAAAAAAAATCAACTACACATGATAAGTTTTGGTGTGTGCCATTACCTGAAGGAAAAAATTATAAAAGATTTTTAGATTTTCAAAATGATGTTGCAGTTTCAGATGTTGAGATAGCACTTAAAGAAGGCTATCGATCAATTGAACATGTTAAAAGATATACAACACTTGGAATGGCAACTGATCAAGGTAAAACGAGTAATTTAAATGGCTTACAACTAGTATCTAAAATTGAAAATAAAGTAGTACCAAATGTTGGCCATACTACCTTTAGGCCTCCTTATACACCAGTTTCTATAGGTGCAATAGTTGGAAGAGAGGTTGGAAAGCATTCAAAACCAACAAGAAAATCTCCAATGCATTCATGGCACGAAAAAAATAATGCAGTTTTTGTTGATGCAGGTGTGTGGTTAAGACCCAGATATTACAAGCGTGGAAATGAAAATTTGTTTGAAGGATCAAAAAGAGAAGCAAAGAATGTAAGAACTAATGTTGGAGTTTGTGATGTAACGACATTGGGTAAAATAGATATTAAAGGACCAGATGCAGCAGAATTACTCAATAGAGTTTATACTAATGCATGGTTAAAGTTACCAGTTGGCAAAGCTCGGTATGGTGTGATGTTAAGAGAAGATGGAATTGTTATGGATGATGGAACAACAACAAGAATTTCAGAAAATCATTATCATATGACAACTACAACTGCTCAAGCTGCAAATGTTCTTTCACACTTAGAATATTATTTGCAACTAATATGGCCAGAATTAAATGTGAATGTAGTTTCTACAACAGAGCAATGGGCAGGTGCTGCAATTGCTGGGCCTAAGTCAAGGAATTTATTGCAAAAATTATTTCCAAAATCTGATGTATCAAATGAAGGGTTACCTTTTATGGGATACCTGGAAGGAGACCTATTTGGAGTTAAGGCTAGAATATTTAGAATCTCATTTTCTGGAGAACTTGCTTACGAAATAAATGTAGAATCTGACAATGGAAATTTTATGTGGGAAAAAATTATAGAAGTAGGTGAAGAATTTAAAATTCAACCATATGGAACTGAAGCACTATCAACTTTAAGGATTGAAATGGGACATGTTGCAGGATCAGAACTTGATGGAAGAACAATACCTTATGATAATTCTCTTGAAGGCTTATTAAGTAAAAAGAAGGATTTTATTGGAAAAAGATCTTTAGCTAGAGAAGCATTTGTAGCAGAAGATAGACAAAAAGTTGTTGGTGTTGTTCCATTGGATAAAAAGACAAGCATTCCAGAAGGTTCACATTTGGTTAAAGACTCTAAGGCACCATTACCTAATCCAAAATTAGGTTATATTTCAGCTTCTTGTTGGAGTGTAGAACATGATAATCCATTTTCTTTAGCAATATTAAAAGATGGAAAAAACATGATTGGTGAAAAGTTATTTGTGATGTCTCCACTTAAGAACAAGGTAATCCCTGTTGAGATAGTTTCTTCACATTATGTTGATCCAAAAGGTGAAAGAGTAAGATCATGAGTTTAATATCAGCTTTAGCAAATGTTCATACAGCAGGTAAATTTGGGGATAAAGAAGGTAAAAATGAAAATAATTTATTAAAGATATCTGAGAAAAAGAATTTATTAATAGTTCAAATAGTCCAGTATAAAAATTCTACAGTTTCAATCGAAAATATTGATAGCTTAAATTTAAAGAATGAGCCATTAAGCGTGATATTTAATAACGATACAAGAATTTTATGGAACGGACCAAAAAATTGGCTTTTAGTATCTAATAAAAAAGATTTACTTAAAAATATTTCAGAAAAATTTAAAAGTACAGATTTTGCAGTAACAGATTTATCTCATTCTCGAGCAATAATTGAAATAGAAGGACAAGATGTAAAAGAAGTTTTAAAGAAAGGGTGCCCTTTTAATTTCAATACTTTAGAAAAAAATAATTCAATAAATTCTATTTATAATGGAATAGCATTTACTGCTGATATGCTTGATGACAATCCAGATAAAGTAAGATTATTTGCTCTTAGAAGTTTTGGTGAGTCTTTGTATCACTCTATTACTGATGCATCTTTAGAGTTTGGTTTTATATCGTCATAATAATTTTAATCCCTAGTAGCAATGTAAACGCCAATAGTAGTTATTAAAAAACCTATAAGATCTACATTAGTCAAACTTTCATTTAAAAAAAGCCAAGCCATAAAGGCAGATGTAGCTGGGATTAAAAAAAATATTGAAACAGTTTTGCTCGCAGAGTTATTTTTTATTAAATACATCAATATTGTAAAAGCACCAAATGATACTAAAAATATTTGATGACTCATCGCAATTACAAATGTTTGAGAAAAATCAATATATGGTTTTGCAAAAAAAATTATAATTATTAAATGAAATATACATCCACCTAAAGCTTGATACATATTACTTACAGATAATGGTAAATTATTACTAAGTTTTTTTTGCCAAATAGTTGAAGAGGTAATTGCAATTAAAGCTATTATAGTTGCAATCAAACCTATCATTGGAATATTCGAACCAATATCAAAACCCAGAACCAAGGTAGCGCCAATGAAACCTAATAAAACACCTACCCACTGTTTGGTTGTTACTTTTTCATTTAATATTGGTCCACTAAGAGCATTTGTGAGTATTGGCTGAAGTGTAACTATTAATGCAGCAATGCCAGTGGGCATCCCTTTTGAAATTGAAAAAAAAACTCCACCTAAATATACCCCATGAAAAAGCACACCACTAAAAAAAGATTCAACAAAATTTTTTTTACTTACAAAAATTTTTTGTTTGGAATAAATAGAAAACAAAAAAAAACCTATAGCTACAAATAAAAATCTAAAAGCAAGTGCTGCAAATGGATCACTATTATCCACTATTGGCTTTGTAGTAATAAAAGCTGAAGACCATAATAAAATAAAAATAAAGGGGAAAATTTTAAACATTTTTGATTTATAGATTATATATTTACTTAGTATTAGAAATAATAATGAATTCTACCTTGAGTTGAATATTAAAATCTGTATTAATTAAAGTTAGCTAATTATGTTATTCAAAAAAATTTATTTTTTAGTATTAATTTTTATACTTTTGTTGGGATGTGTTCAGTCGACTGCTTTATTAGGACCCGGACTAACTATAGCTACAACAGGTAATGTTATGCAGGCTGGTATACAATATGGAGCTAATTCAGCAATAATGAAAGAAACAGGCAAGGATGCAATTACATATGTTAAGGATGTTGTAGAAGAAGATAAAAAAAAAAGAAAATTTAAAAAAGATTTTAGTTCTATGGTTAAAAAAAGAGTAAAAATAGCAAGAGAAAAAATATCTACAAATTAATCAATTATTTTTAGTTTAATTAATTGTTTTTGCTTCGTTTCTTTGCACCACATTTCATAGCTTTCACAAACTCGCCAAAGATGATCAAATGCTCTTTGAGAAATTTCTAAAGGAAAATGACTTTTAGCATAATATAACTTAGGAATTTTCATTAAAAATTTTACCATAGAATCTTTTTGAATTTCTAATAATTTTATTGTCTCATTGTTAATCTTTTTACCAGTAATTTTATCTACATAATCGTTTTTTTTTAATTCTAAAAACCATAGATCATGAAATTCACCCGAACTAATAAAATCATAATCTTTTGTGGTCATAAAAACCTCAAATGCCTGTATATTACTCATTTCTTGATTTTGTTGTTTAATTTCAAATATTTTTAAATAGATTAGTTCTGCAACTCTTAGAACATAAGGCTTATCGGTATCTGACTCCATAAATTAATGTTTGTATTTGGTCATTGCTGAGTTAGCTAAAATTAAATTTGGATCTAAGAAAATTTTAGATGATTTAATATTTTTAAATGACTTGAATGCAAAAATTGCTATAGGTAATTCAGTACATCCTAAAATTATTTTTTTACATTTCTTTTTAATTAATTCATTGATTGCAGGTTTTATTGCTTTTTCTGCTGCTCTTACATTTCCCATTTTTACAAATTTAATTGCTTTATTTACAGATTTTTTTTGAAGATTTTGAGATGGTTGAGTTAAATTATAATCTTTATTAAAAAATTTATTATATACACCTGTTTTTAAAGTTCCCTCTGTTGCTAATAGACCAACTTTTGAATTTTTTTTACAGTTTATTTTTGTAAAATTATAAACCTCTTTTGGCATATTAATAATTGGAATACTAATTTTTCGTTGTAAATCGTCAAACCAATAATGTGCTGTATTACAAGGTATAACAATAAATTTACATTTATTTTTTTCGAGTAGTTTGCAACCCTGAAGTAAACTTTTCAAAACACGATTATATTTTTTTTTACTTTCACTATTTGTAGATTTATTAGATAAATTTCCCGTTTGAATTCCTATAGACTCAGGTCTTCCAGGTATATTTGATTTGTTATAGAGCAAGAACAGGGGGTACTCTTGATCAATTTTTCCTCTATTTAAAATTGCAAGCTTGTTACAAAAGTCTAAGCCTGCTTGAGTCCCCATTCCTCCTAAAATACCGATCATATTTTTTGAATAATTTATTATTAGGTTTGTTTATTAATACCTCTCATAAAAACTATGAGTAGGCAACAATTTTTCGTAACTGTATCTAAAGACTGAATTTGATTTTTTGGTATTGGCTGAAAAATAAAGTTTAATCTATTGATTATTTTTTTGTTTTCAGCCAATAGGAATGTGAATATTACGCAGTTTTTAAGTTAACTGCTGAAGGACCTTTTGGACCATCTTCAACATCGAAAGTCAAAGCCTGACCCTCATCTAAACCGTTCATACCAGCATCTCTTACAGCTGAAACATGTACAAACACATCTTTTTCTTTATCTTCTCTTTCAATAAAACCAAAACCTTTGGTAGGATTGAACCATTTTACTTTTCCTTGTAGACTCATATTTATCTTCTTACTTTTCGTTGTATTAATTTATTACTTATAATTAAGTAATTCTGGCTTTGTTTAGATTTTCTAGGGTTTTGTCAACAAAATATATTCAAAATATAAATTAATCTTATCAACTGTTGTTAATAAGCTTACTTAAATAAACAGAATTTATGTCTTGTTTATAATGTGCAAAAGGCTCACATGGTTCAAAACCACACTTTTTAAATAGTTTTCTAGCAGGTTTAAAAAATTCTCCTGCACCAGTTTCTATGCTCAATTTTAAAATATCTAATTTTTTTGCCTCTGAAATTAAATGATTGATAACATTAATGCCATTGCCTTTTTTTCTAAAATTATCGTGAATTCTTATAGATTTAAATTCACCATGATTTTTTTCTAAAAATTTTAAAGCGCCACACCCCATCAACTGTCCATTATCCCATAGGCTCCAAAATTTGATAGAAGGAACTTGTAATCCCGGTATATCTAAAACATGTGCGCTACCTTCAGGTGAGGCTGCTCTTAATTCTACAAAGTGTTTAATCAAAAGCTCATTAACTTCAGGATGATCAAAATTACCTTCTATAGATTTCAACATTTAAATTAAAGTAGTAAGATGTCCCATTTTTCTTTTTTCTTTAATTTCTTTTTTTAAATAATCAAAGAAAAATTCATTTTCATTAAGTTTTGTTATTTTTCTATAATGAGAAATTTCATCTCCAATAAGATTAAGCATTCTTGCATTAGATATTTTTTCTAATGGAATTTGATTTAATCCACATACTGCTCGGATATGATTTTCAAATTGGCTTATATTATATGCATTAATTGTTAAATGACCTGAATTATGAACCCTTGGAGCAATTTCATTTACATATAGATTGTCATTTCTATCAATGAAGAATTCCACACATAAAGTTCCTATATATTTTAACTCCTCAGCAATTGTCATGGCCCATTCTTTAGATAGGTTAAATATTTTATTATCAATTTCTGCAGGTATTTTAGAATTCTTTAATATTTGATTTTGATGTACATTTTCAATTGGCTCATAAATTTCATATTTAAGATTATTAAATCTAGTGATTATTATAGATATTTCTTTTTTTAATTTTACTAGTTTTTCCAAAATGTATCCTTTTGAAAAATCTACATTTAGAGAATTCAGTTCTTGAATAGACTTAATAGGATGTTGTCCTTTTCCATCATAACCCAAGGTTGTTGTTTTTAAAATTCCAGGTAAAAAATCTTCAAGAGCTTCAATATCTGATTTTTTTTCAATGGATACATACCTTGTTGTTCTTATATTCAACTTATTAATAAAGTCTTTTTCAGCTAATCTATGTTGTATAAGTCTGTTTATAGATGGCTTTGGTAAAACTGGTTTTAACTTATTGATCTCATTAAGAGTTTCGAAAGGAATATTTTCAAATTCAAAAGTAACAACATTTACTAGATTTACAAATTCATTAATTTTATCTTTATTATCGTAATTTCCAAAAATGAATTTATTACAAAAGTTCTGAGCTGGGGCATCATTATCATCGGAAAAGACAATAGTTTTAATATTCAATTTTTTAGCAGCTATGACAAGCATACTTCCAAGTTGTCCACCACCAATTATTCCAAGAGTAATATCTGACATTTTTATTTAGGATTTTTTTTTACAGATTTGGTTTGTACGAGTCTCCAACTATCCAATTTTTTTCTAATTGATAAATTATTGTTCGCAATTATTGCCGCTGCAAGTAATGCAGCATTAATTGCACCATCCTCACCTACAGCAAGTGTACCAACAGGTATACCTTTAGGCATTTGTGCTATGGATAATAGACTATCTAATCCTTTTAATTTTTTACTTTCTATAGGGACTCCTAAAACTGGCAATGTTGTTAATGCAGAAATCATCCCAGGCAAATGTGCTGATCCACCAGCTCCTGCTATAATTACACCTATATTATTTTCTTTAGCTTTAAGTGCATATTCATACATTCTTTTTGGAGTTCTGTGAGCTGATATAATTCTTGTTTCAAAAGACACACCAATTTTTTTAAGTGTTTTTTCCGTAAGTTTCATAGTTTTGTAGTCAGATTGACTACCCATAATTATTGAAACTTTTAGTGATTTATTTTTTTTCATGAAAATTAAACTAGAATCTTTATTTCAAAATTAGCTTAAAATTTCAATAAAATT
Organism: Pelagibacterales bacterium SAG-MED46; assembly: GCA_014653455.1. Taxonomy (GTDB): domain Bacteria; phylum Pseudomonadota; class Alphaproteobacteria; order Pelagibacterales; family Pelagibacteraceae; genus Pelagibacter. Next base: position 18,148 of record JACWEN010000001.1, read on the forward strand.
AATAGTATTTAAAAAACATATTGATTAGAGTTAAAAATAATATGAATTTTAAAATTGATAACCTACAATATTGCAACTGGTCTAGAGAAATATTCGAATTTAATCGAGAAGCAAACTTAGATGCAGTCCATGTAACCATTGTTTATCACGAAGATTATGATGAATTGTTAGTAGAAATTAAAAAATGGGAAAAAATTTTTTCATCAAATTCAGATTTAATTTTTTTAGGTAAAGATTTCAAAGATATCGAAAAAGCTAATATTGAAAAAAAAACTGCAATTTTTTTTGGTTTTCAAAACTGCTCTCCTATTGAAGACGATATAAATTTAGTAGAAAAAGTACATTCTTTAGGCTGTCGCTTTATGCAACTCACTTATAATAATCAGTCATTATTAGCTACAGGCTGTTATGAAAAAATTGATAGTGGAGTTACCAATTTTGGTCGAGAAGTTATAAAGGAAATGAATAGGGTAGGAGTTGTAATAGATATGTCTCATTCTGCAGAAAAAAGTACCTTTGATGCAATTGAGTTAAGTGAAAAGCCCATAGCAATTACTCATGCTAATCCATCTTTTTGGCATCCTGCAAAAAGAAACAAGTCTAATGATTTATTAAAAGCATTAAGTGATAGTGGAGGAATATTAGGGCTTTCACTTTATCCTCATCACCTAAAAGATAATACCAATTGTACTATTGAAAATTTTTGTGAAATGGTTGCAAAAACAGTTGAAGTAATGGATATCAAAAATGTTGGTATTGGTTCTGATCTTTGTTTAAATCAACCAGACAAAATAGTTGAATGGATGAGAAATGGCACATGGTCAAAAAGTAAAAACTATGGCGAGGGATCAAAAAATAAACCAGGATTTCCCCAACAACCAGAGTGGTTTAAGGATGCTAGAGGTTTTGAAAATATAGAAAATGGGTTAAAAAAAATAGGATTTTCAGATAGTGAGACACATGGGATACTAGGAAATAATTGGTACAATTTCTATAAATCAATTTGACTATGAAAATAGAATTAAGAGATCCCAATGTGATAATGAAATTGTCGAGGCTAGGATCATTTCATCAATCAAAATTATCCTTTTTAAGAAGTTTTCTTAAAGAGTTTAAGGATTGGGATTATAAAAGAGATTTGTTTAATTTAAATCAGAGTGGTTTTGGAGAGGCTGTATATTCTTTTAAAAAAGAAAATAGAGTTTACTCTTTAGTTTGTTTTGCTAATGAAATTAAAGATGAGGAAAGATCAGACAGAGTAATAGCCACTAAATGGGATGCAGCTTTTACACTTCATGATGGAGTTCCATCTAAAAATGATATTCAAAGATTAAAAAATGAAGTTCCCAAACAAGAGGTTGGAAGACTTTCGTTTAAAGAATTAACCTTATCTAGAGCAAATAAATCTATAAGAGTATTTAATCACGTAGTAGAAAATTTAAGTGAGGGCAAGCAACCTGACTTAGATCTTTTATCAAAAGTTGGGTACTTATATAGGACAACAGCAGTATATGGCTCAGGAAAATTCGGACTAGCAGATAGATTTAGAATTAAAAATAGAAAAGAAATTAATGGACCTTTTAGATTAGAAATGATGCTTGTTTACTTAGTAAGACAATTCACTTTTGATCAGGTAAATCATATTGCCTACTATAAAAATCCTAAAAATGCTGTGAAGTTAGATGAAAAAATATGTAAAAATCTAGGTATAGGGAATTCAACAGGTTTAGGTATGGCCCCTTTTATTGTTAACCATCCAACATTATTGAATAATTGGATTTTAAGTAGAGAAATTGCTTTAAAAAAAATAAGAGAAATTAAAAATGTTAAAGATACAGATTATAAGCTTTTCATAGAGTGTATTAAAAGATCAATAACAAATATCACTAGTTGGAATAGTGATAGTGAGTATCAAAAAATTAAGATTAAATCATTGTTAAGTGATGTTCAAAAGTTTCTATATTATATAGAAAATGAATTTTATTCTAAAACTGAATATGCTTTTAATAAAATTTATTTATGGTTAGAAGATCAAACATGTGAAGAATGTATTGAGTATATAGTTTCAATAATGATGGAGCCATACAGCACTATAACTGACCCTTTGGTCAGGAATATGAGCTCTGATGAAGATAAGTATTTCAATATACCAACAAATCGAACTGTAAAGGAATTAAGAACAATAATAGAAAATAAATATCCAAATATTTTAGATATAAATTTTGAAGACAAAGAGAATTACCAGAATTTTTGGTTTATTTCTAAAAATAAAGAAGAACCTAGGATGGCTGATAGGTTTAAAGAACATGGCTCAGAATTAGAACAGCCCCTTGCAATAGCCAGAGATATTAAAAAACTTTATGAAAAATTATTAATATCAAAAAATAGCCTATCTATTGCTAAATTTTTATTTGATAATTCAGAATTAAGACATGTTGTAAGAAGAGCTTTTGTAGTAGAAAAATTTCCTTATTCAGAAATTCAGGATAATACAATTGGTAAAAAAATAGTTCCAATTGATATGTTAAGATTAAAATTATCTTTTTTTGGAGCGCTTAAATTTGACCCTAGATCAGATAAATGGTTAAGAATTTGTATGTTTCAAGGAGCTCCATTACCTAATGAATTAAAAAATTACGATGAACAGTGGGTTTACAAAACAAATATTTGATTATGAGATCTTTAAGTGAAATTGAGACAACAGCCAAAAGGGCATCAAGGGCAATAGGTTTTTCCTGGGGTGTTTCAGAAGAGATTGCAAAGAGTATAAGATTATTAGAATTATTTGGGCTTCCTGGAATTAAAAATATAAATCAATATTTTGAGGATAAAAAAGTAAAAAAATTTGAAAACTTAAATTTGATTACTGAAAAAAATTTATTATCTTCTGATGCTTTTTGCCCAGTAACGCTAGGTGTTAGTTTTTTGGATCAAGTTAGATCATTAGAAAAATTAAAAAAAATACAGTTTGCTAATGTTGCTTATCCAATTATATTTTTATCTTTTTTAAGTAGAGCATCGGAGGTAATTGGAAAAAAGATTTTTATTACTATAGATGATAATAAAATCTTACTAAATTTTAATGTAAGTATTAGTTCAAATTTCATTAATGAAAAATTCCCAAAATTTGGTAAAAATATTGAGATAGAATTTATAGAAAACCAGGATAATTTCACAGACTATGAATGGAAAAACTTATATAATCTATCTGAAAACACTTTTGTAGAAGAGAGTGACAGCCTCAAGCAAGGTGCAGCTGGAGCAGGACTTACTGATAATGACTGACAATTTAAACAGGAAACAAGATAAAGAAATTATGAGAGATTTAAACGATATTTGTGACGAATGCAAAGGAGAGGATGAGAGTGTTACTCAAAATTTAATTCTTATAGGTTTTAAATTATGTAAGTCTTGTAGAATTTCAAAAACAATTTTTCCAATTTAGCTTATTTGATTTACAGGCAACATATTCATTCTACTCATTACAAAAGAAATAGATAAAAAAGCTATTATTAAAAAAGACAAAAACACTATACCAAAAGATTTAATATTTGATTTTAGATTTAATACTTGTTTGGTTGAGATGATTAATCCTGCAAAGATCCAAAATTGAGTTAAAAAAATTATTGGTATCATCATATTAGGTGTAACTGCAAAAAATCTTAACAAACCAGGAGCATGTGCAAAGCCAACTGCAGTTAATACTTTTTTAAAAGGAACTTTTGTTTGTTTGTCTGGAAAGAGTTTAACTCCAATAACATAAATAAAAATTGCCCAAATTAACCAGGTTAAAATTGAAGTAAGTCCTGACATTGCAATAGCAGTTTTAATAACTGTGTTTGCAGCTACAGCTCCTGCAATTCCATCTAAAATCATTATCAATCCAGCAAAGTATATTGAAGCTTCACCAAAATTTTTATTATCTTTGTATAAAGATTTATCTAATTTTATTGATTTGAAAACTATACTTAAAAACTCACCAAACATTATTTTTTATTCTTGTTATTTCTCTGTGCTTTATACGAAACAATTAATGGAAATATTATTAAAGCAATCGCAATGATAATGCAAATTGCGATTAAAAAGCCTTTAGTCATCAGAATTGCGGGGGAGTAATAAGCTCCCCCTCAAATAAATTTAGCCTTTTACAACTTCTCTTGTGTTTGCGTTGAATGACTCCTTGAATGGAATATCCACTACTACTGCATCAACAGGTGTTCCTGGTGTATCAGAGTATTTTTCTGGTAAATGAACTTTAAATTTAGTTCCAATTTTACCCTTTGGAAATCCGTTAGCATTTAAAGTTCCGTCAAACGGCACATATCCCATCGCAATGTTTTGTTTTTTTTCAGGATGATACCAAGGAGAAGTGATAAATCCCACTGGATCTCCACCGCTCTCAGGTGATACTAACCAAAAATCAGGAGCATATTCTTCTATAGGTTTTCCACCCAATTCAAGTCCAACTAATTGAAGCTTGTAAGGTTTTTTGCCTTCTTTAAGTTCTGCGCCCATTTTTTCTAATGCTGCTTTACCAACATAATCAGCTTTTTTATTCCATTCACCTTTTCCAGATAAAGAAACCTGATAACCAAGGTTACATTGGAATGGATTATGCTGTTGATCCATATCTTGTCCCCAAGAAAGAATTCCAGCTTGAATTCTTCGATGGTGTGCAGGAGCAATAACCATTAAATTATGTTTTTTTCCTTCTTCAAGAACTGCATTCCACATATCTTCAGCATATAAAGTGGAATCTCTTAAATAAATTTCATACCCAGCCTCACCAGAGAAACCAGATTGTGAAATAACACAACTTCTTCCACCTACTTTAACTTCTGCTAAACCATAGAAGGGCATATTGTCAAAATCTACTTGATCTCCACATAAATCTTTCATTAATGCCTTTGATTTTGGTCCTTGTATTTGAACTGGACTGACATCAATTTCTTCAATAGTACAATCAAATCTGCCATCCGCATTTACTCCTTGAAGATACATTCCAATATCAGAGTCTGATAGTGAGAACCAAAATTCATCCTCAGAAATTCTTAGAAGAATTGGATCATTTAACACTCCACCATAAGCATTGCATAAAATTACATATCTTGCTCTCATAGGTGAAATTTTTGTAGCATCTCTTGTTATTACATAATCTGTAAATTTTTCTGCATCTGGACCCTTAACTCTTATTTGTCTTTCAACAGCCACGTTCCACATTGTAACGTGATTTACGATTGCATCGTACTCAACCATTGCTCCACCATCCTCTGGTTTCACATATCCTCTTGGGTGATATATACGATTGTAAACAGTTGCTCTCCAGCATCCTGCCTGCATTGATAAATGCCAATAAGGTGATTTTCTTACCCTTGTCGAGATAAGCATTTCAACTTTTGTTGGCCCACTTTGTCTTAAATTGTATGGTACTGCACGATCTGATTGATCAACTGTAGTAGCATGTTTTAACTTATTATAGTCAAACTCATTAGACATAACTATTCTCCTTCAACCACTTGTTTGTTTCCTTCAAGCCGCCGAATGTATAAATGTGGAAGTTATCAGTATGCGATTTAACTTTCCCAATTAAATCATTAGGGTCTCTAGGTTTCAATAAATCTAACGCCTTAGTAAAATTAGATTTAAGAAAGTTAATGGAATTTTTTGCCCCTACAATATTAGCAAATTTAATCAAGCTAGATATTTTCATCGGCCCAGTAATTCCAACATGTACTGGTACGCTTTGTTTAGAAATAAAATCAACAATAGGCTGACTATCTAATAACCACTGAGTTACAATATAATCAGCATAAGGCTTTTTATCCATCATTGCTTTTTCTAAATTTTGTTCCGGTATATCAGGACTTCCCTCTGGGTGCCCAGCAATACCAATCCTAATTCCCTCAAAAAGACCTGTTTCTAACATTTGATAAGAGCTATCAAACTTACCAATTGGATCTCTACTTCCACCAATTACTAAAGCTTGTTTAACACCTTGATCTTTACACCTTGAAACATATTCTTTTAATTCTTCTTCATTGTTAATTGATCTAGCTGGAAAGTGTGGGACAGGATTAAATCCTTTTTTTACAAGATTTCCTGACTTATCAGCAGTCTCTTTATAATCGCCACCAGGTAACATTGTAACGTAGACATCCTTTACAGGAGGTAAAGTTTCAAGGTCAGTGAGAGGACCAATTTCTAATGAAAAATTCATTTTTTCCAGATCATTATCCTTTTTAAAAAAGCTGTCAAAGAAATTCAACATAACTCAAAATTGAAATTTGTTGCCAAATATTATGTCCATGGTAATTTTTTTTGTGGATCAAAATAAGAAAAACAAATCTCTCTCAGAGATCCTAGATATTAAGAAATTGAGGAATGTAGATAGACCCATCGAAAGTGCAAATGGACTACCAAACGAGTGTTACACAAGCGAAAAATATTTAGAATATGAAAGAAATAAGATTTTTTGTGATAAATGGACGGTTATTGGGGTAGGAAGTTCCGTACCTAATGTGGGAGATGCCAAACCATACAATCTGCTCGGGATTCCTTTAATAATTATAAGAGACAAAGATCTTAAAATTAGAGTATTTCACAATGTTTGTAGTCATAGAGGTTTTAAGCTTTTGGACAATCCCTGTACTTTAAAGAATGTAATTAGATGTCCTTATCACTCATGGTCGTATGATTTTAAAGGAAATTTAGTAGCCACACCTCACATTGGGGGTCACAATATTCATAGCTCTGACAAATTTGATAAGCATGGAAGTAACCTTAAAGAAGTTAAATCTAAAGTATGGATGGATATAATTTTTGTAAATATAAACTCAAACGAAATTGATTTTGAGGAATATATCGAACCATTAGAACATAGATGGTCTAATTTTATTAATAAAGATGATCAAAAACTATTAGTTCATTCTAATGACTATGGTAATTTTACATTAGAAGTTAAATCTAATTGGAAATTTGCTATAGAGAATTATTGCGAAAGCTATCATTTACCAACGATTCACCCTGAATTAAATAAAGTTTCAAATATCAATGATCATTATCATATTGAAGGACTACCCAATCGATTTGCAGGGCAAGGTAGTAAAAAATATGAACAACCAGTAAATGGAAATAAAAAATTTAATACATTTAAGAATTGGGAAAAAAACTCACTTAAATGTTCTGAGTATGTAGCGTTATTTCCAAATGTAATGCTTGGTTTGCATTTAGATCATTTTTATGTATTTTGGTTAGAGCCACTTGCAACAAATAAAACTAAAGAACATATGCAGATGTATTATGTTGGAGAAGAAAGTGCAAATGGTAAAGAGCTTAAAGATTTAAGAAAAGATAACGCAAGGTTTTGGAAAGATGTTATGTTAGAAGATATAAGTGCAATTGAAGGAATGCAGGAAGGAAGAAACTCTCCAGTATATAATGGAGGAAACTTTTCACCATTTATGGACAATCCAACACATCAATTTCATAAATGGATTGCTAATAATTTAATTTAAATGAAAATAATTTTAATAATGGGTTTGCCAGGTTCAGGAAAAACAACTTTAGCAAATGAACTTGCCCCAAAGTTAAATGCAAAAAGGTTAAATGCAGATGAGGTAAGAAAAGAAGCTAATGATTGGGATTTCTCTGAAGAAGGGAGAAAGCGACAAGCAAAAAGAATGGCGGATTTTGCTTTAAAATTAAAAGAAGAAGGAAATTTTGTTGTAGCAGATTTTATTTGCCCCACTCCAGAAGCAAGAGCTTTATTTCCAGCAGATTTTATTATCTGGGTTGATACAATTAAAGAAGGAAGGTTTGATGATACTAATAAAATGTTTGTTAAGCCTGATAAGTTTGACTTTCATGTGACCACACAAGATGCTAAAAATTGGGCACCAAAAATAATAAAGGAGATAAAATAATGGCTTACGAATGGGATAATAAAAAACCAACTGCACAAATGTTAGGAAGATGGCAACCATTTCATGATGGTCATTACACATTATTTAAGGAGATAATAAAAAAAACAGGTCAAGTTTGTATTCAAATTAGAGATGTCCAAGGAGTGGATGATAATCCATTTGATTTTGACACAGTTAAGAAAAATATTGAAGATAGATTAAGTCCAGAGTTTGAAGGTCAATTTAAAGTGATGCTAGTACCAAATATTACAAACATATGTTATGGACGTGGCGTTGGATACAAAATTGAAGAAATTGAACTTTCAAAAGAAATTCAAGAAATTTCTGCTACTAAAATTAGAGCTAAGATGAGAGAAGAAGGAAAATTAAAATAAATTTTAATGAATTCAGATTTAAATTTTTTTAAAAAAAACGGATATCTAATAAAAAAAAATCTAATTACTCAAAAAAAAATTAATAAGTTAAATAAAATTATTAATGAAGTTTTATCAAAAGAAAATCAAAAAAAACGAAAAAATAGCATAAATGGAACTCAATCCTATGACAATTATCACTTTGTTTACAACTCAAGCACTTTAAAAAATAAAGACATTTTAAGGTTAAACAATCCTCAAAATAGACATAAAATTTTTTATGATTTATCTAGAGATAAAAAAATAATATCTATAGTTAAACAGTTGATAGGAGGATCTGTAAGATTTCATTTAGGTAAATTAAACTTTAAACTTCCTAATAAAAAAAAAGGAAGCGAAATTGGATGGCATCAAGACTGGGCATTTTATCCTCATACAAACGACGACTTAGTTACTGTCGGCATATATTTAGATGATTGCTTTGAAAAAAATGGACCTCTTAAGATAATAAAAAGTTCACATAAAGAAAAATTATATAGTCATCATAATAATGAAAATTTTTTTGTTGGAAAGATAGATACAAAAAAAAATAAAATTGGAATAAAAAATAGTGTTTCTATAACTGGTACCGCAGGAACCGTAGTTTTTTTTCATTGTAGATCTATACATGGATCTGGTCACAATCAAATGAATAATTCGAGGCCTTTAATTTTATTTGGATATAGAGCTTCTGATGCATGGCCATTAATTAATGATGGCAATCCTCATCCAGAGGTAGATTTAGATAATTACAATAAGAACATTATAATTGGAAAGAACTCTATTAAACCAAGGCTAACAAAAGTCCCTACAATCATACCATTGCCAAAAAAAAAACATTATGTGTCTATTTACGAACTTCAAAAAAATTAAGATTGAGTAAACAACAAGATAAATAATAAATTTAAATGAATGAGAGATTACAAACTATTGTAGATTTAGAAAATTACCCAATTCATGATTTATCTTCAGTAAAAATTCTAAAATTAATTAAAAAATGTAAGGATGATTTAGATCTGTTTAGTTGCTCTACTATCCCAAATTTTATTTTACCTCAATCGATTAAATCAATGAATTTCGAATTAGAAAAAAAAATTGACAAAGTTTTTATGTCAAAAAAAAGTATTAATCCTTATCTTAACTCTAAGGATGATTTATCTTTACCTCTAAGCCATCCTAAAAGAACTTTTTTAGAGAGAGATAATGGATATTTAAATTCAGATCTTTTTAATAAAGACTCTGAAATGAAATTTTTATACGAGCAGGAAGAGCTTTTAAAATTTGTGTCCGCTTGCCTAGGTATTTCACCAATATATAGATGGGCGGATCCTTTAGCTTGTCATGCATATAATGTAATGAAACCAGAAGGTATTTTACCTTGGCATTTTGATAGTTGTGAATTTACACTTAGTATAATGATACAAAAACCGGATGAAGGAGGAATTTTTGAATATTGTCCATTTATTAGAGAGCCAGGAAATGAAAATTTTAATGAAGTTAAGAAAGTATTAGAAGGTGATAGGTCAAAAGTTAGACAATTAAAGTTAGAACCTGGAGATCTACAAATATTTAAAGGTAGATTTACAATGCATAGAGTAACAAAGGTAATAGGAAATAAACCAAGATATCTTTGTATTCCAGCTTATGTTTTAGATCCTTGGAGAGTTAATACGCCAGAACATTCAGAAGCTATTTATGGAAAAATATTACCAATTCATATAGAAAGGAATCGAACAAGATCAGATGGTTTAGCAGATTAATATGATAAGCAATATTAAAATAAAAAAAATAACCAATGGAATCGCATCAATTATTATTGATGAACAAAAAACATATAATTCATTATCATTTAAAAATTTAACAGATTTACTTAATACTTTAAAAAAACTTGATTCAGATAAGAAAATAAAAGTAATTATTTTAGAGGGTGCTGGCAAAGGATTTAGTGCAGGTCATAATTTAAAAGAAGTAAGAGGATTAAAAAAAAGAGAAAAATACTTAAAGTTATTTAATCTTTGTTCAAAGGTAATGCTTCAAATTGTTGAAGGAAAAAAACCAGTAATTGCAAAAGTCCACGGAGCTGCGTTTGCAGCTGGTTGTCAATTAGTTGCAAGTTGTGACTTAGCTTACAGTACTAATGAAGCACTATTTGCAACGCCAGGCGTTAATATAGGCTTATTTTGCAGTACACCAATGGTAGCTGTAAGTAGAAAGATTAATAGAAAACCAATGATGAAAATGTTGTTAACTGGAGAACCAATCAAAGCAAAATACGCAAAAGAAATTGGATTAATTAATGACTGTTATTCAAAATCAAAACTTAATAGTGAAGTTTTAAGAGTTGCTAAAACTATTGCATCCAAATCAAACTTAACAATTAAAATAGGTAAACAAGCATTTTACAAACAGTTAGAGTTACCATTAAGAAAAGCATACGCTTATACAAGTAAAATGATGACAATTAATATGATGGCAATGGATGCTAAAGAGGGAATCTCAGCCTTTTTAGAAAAACGAAAGCCAAAATGGAAAAATAAATAGTGTTAAATAAAAAGAATATTTTAATTATTATATTTATTATTTTAGGAATGTATTTTATCATGAGTTTTAATGATCATAATTTTAAAAGAGCTGTTGATGCATGTCTTGCAGGTAGTCAAAAACTATCTGAGTCTAAAATAACAGATTTAGACAAAGCAAAAAAATTTTGTGAAAATCAGATTAAAAAGGGTAATTAATGAGTGATATCAAAAATATGGATAAATCATGTTGTGGTCCTGGTTACGCCAGTCCATCTGACGCAATTAAAGCACCGAGTGAAAAACTTTTATACACTATAGCTATTTATACTGGCACAGGAATTCAAAAACCTGATTATCTAGCTACTATTGATGTTGATCCAGATAGCTCTACCTACTCTCAGGTTATTCACCGTCTTGAAATGCCTGGAATAGGGGACGAGCTTCATCACATGGGTTGGAATGCTTGTTCTTCGTGCCACGGAGATGAGGGAATGAGTAGAAAATATCTTTTAGTTCCAGGTGTTAGATCTAACAATATTCATGTAATTGATACAGCAACAGACCCTTTTGCACCAAGAATTCACAAAATTATTGATGGCTCTGAAATAAAATCAAAAACAAATTTGTCAGGGCCTCATACAGTTCATTGTCTAGGGTCAGAAATTATTATTTCTTTTTTAGGCAATGCAAGAGGAGAAGCTCCAGGGGGATATTTGCATTTAAATAAAGACTTTGAAATTGTTGGCAGATGGGAAAATTCTATGGGTGATATTCCATTTAGTTACGATTTTTGGTATCAGCCAAGACATAATGTAATGGTTAGTTCCGAATGGGCTGCTCCAAATACTTTTATGCCTGGTTTTGATCTTGAAGAAGTAGGTCACTTAAAATATGGACGTAGATTACACATTTGGGATTTTAAAAAGAAAGAACCAGTTGAGACAATATACTTAGGTGAAGATGGTTTAATACCGCTAGAGGTAAAATTTATGCATAATCCTGATAGCAGTCATGGATTTTGTGGAGCAGCCTTAAGTGCAAATGTAATTCATTTTTGGAAATCTAAAGAAGGAAAATGGGAGTGGGAAAAAATAATTGATGTTGAAAATGAACCACATCAAGAATGGCCTATCCCAATACCAGGAGTAATGTCTGCAATACTTGTATCAATGGATGATAAGTATCTTTATTTAAACAATTGGCTTCATGGAGATATGAGGCAATACGACATTTCTGACCCTCATAATCCAAAACTTACAGGGCAAGTATGGATGGGAGGTCTTTTAGGTAAAGCACCAATTGTAAATGGAGTAAAAGTTGCCGGTGGTCCACAAATGTATCAGTTATCTTTGGATGGAAAACGTATGTATGTTACAACTTCATTGTTTTCAACTTGGGATAATCAATTCTACCCAGAAATTCGAACTCAAGGAGGAGTTATGATAATGATCGATTGTGATGTCAAAAATGGTGGTATGAAAATCAATAAGGATTTTATTGTTGATTTTGGTAAAGAACCTAATGGTCCTAGTAGATGTCATGAAAGTAGATATCCAGGCGGAGATTGCACAAGTGATATCTGGCTATAATGCTAATTACAATTTCTAATCGCAATAATAAAGTTTACGAGGTTTCAGGGAAAATGTCTTTACTTCAAGAATTGAGAGATCAAGGTGTAGATTTACCTTATGGCTGTCAGTATGGAGGATGTATTACTTGTGCGGCAAAATTGATTGAAGGTGAAGTAGATCAACGTTCACAAGTTGCACTTAATAATCGACAGATCAATAATGGTTATATAATTTTATGTGTAGCAAGACCAAAAACTGATTGCATAATTGAAATTGGGGTTGAAAGCCATGATAAGTTATACCGCAATCCTTTTCTTGACCCTCTTGCACCACATGAGCTAAAAGCTGATATTGCTATTCAGAAAAACAAAAAAAAATAATACTTATGAATCATAACGAACCTTATAGCGATGAATATTTAAGAGATATTCTTAGCTCTGTTAAGACAATAGCAATGGTTGGAGCAAGCCCCGATAAAACCAAGTTTAGTTATGGTGTTCTTAGAGTATTACATGAAACAGGCTATGATATGATTCCGGTAAATCCTCGTCCAGGCATAACAGAAATAAGAGGGTTGAAGGTTTATCCAAGTTTAAAAGAAATTGATAAACCAGTTGATATGGTAGAGGTTTTTAGAAAACCCGAAGATCTTTATGCTATTGCTGAAGAAGCAATTGCAATAAATGCAAAAGTTTTATGGGGACAAATTGGTGTTATTAATCATGATGCTGCAAAATTAGCTGAAGAAGCAGGACTTAAGGTGGTAATGAATAAATGCCCAAAAATTGAATTATTTCGTCCGTTTTGGAAACCTCGTCTTGATCTTAAAATTTAAAACTCCTAAATTTAAAATTAAATTATTTAATGAATAAAGTATTTGAATTTTTAGATAAAACCTTTCTAGATTTAGGTCGTCAATTTAAATGGACATACCTTCCTCCGTTGATGGTTTATGTTGCAGCAGGAATTTCAGGGTTAACAGGAATAGTTGGAACTTTTTTTGTAAAAGATTATTTAAATTTATCTGCAGCTTTTCTAGCGGGTCTTGGGTTTTGGGCAGGAATTCCATGGGCATTAAAAATGCCATTAGGTCATTTAGTTGATCTTATCTGGGAGAAAAAAAACTACATGGTTTATTTAGGAGCAACCTTAATAGCTATTAGTTTGTTAATAATGTTTGGACTTATTATTCATACTGAAAAGATGTCTGAAATTTTTTCTGTTGAAACATGGTTTGTGATAAGTGTTATTTTAGCTCCTGTTGGTTATGTAATTCAAGATGTGGTAGCAGATGCAATGACTGTTGAGGCAGTTCCTTTAAACGATGATCAAGGAAAAGATTATACAAAAGATCAAATTAAAATAATGCATACTACTATGCAAACTCTTGGTCGGTTTGCAATAATAGGTGGGACTGTTTTGGTTGCATTAGCAAATGTTATATTATTTAGAGATGTTGAGGGTTTAGAACAAACAGATAAAATTCAACTGTATGGCTCGATTTATATCTATGCTTTAGTGATACCTGTTGTTTCAATTTTAGGCGTCATATTTGCTAATTATTTAAGAAATAAAAAAATTAAAATTTTAAAATTAAAGGGACTAGAATTTAAAGATGAAAGAGGAACTGAAAAAACAAAAATCAACTGGTGGATTTTAGGTGGAAGTTTGATATTTGTTATTTTTACTCTTTCTATTGGTTCATTTAACGTTCCTTTTGCTCAAGAAATAGTTTTTATTGGCTCAGTTATCATCATTTTATTTCTAATGTTTAAGCTTATCAAAGAGTTGCCTGAGAATTTAAGATTAACAATTGTTGGAACAGCAGTGATTATTTTTATTTTTCGAGCAATGCCTGGACCAGGACCAGGTTTAACTTGGTTTGAAATTGATGTCCTTCAATTTAATGAGCAATTTTTTTCAATTTTATCTTTACTGGCTTCAGTTTTAACTTTAGCTGGAATTGTTTTATTGAGACCTTTTATGGCTAATAATTCAATAGCAAAAATAATAGTTGTTTTGAGTATTGCAGGGGCAATTTTATTTCTGCCTAGTATCGGAATGTATTATGGTTTTCATAACTGGACATCTTCTATTACTGGAGGTGTTATTGATGCTAAATTTATTGCAATAATTAATACAGCTTTAGAGTCTCCCTTGGGTCAAGTTTCAATGATTCCATTGCTTGCTTGGATTGCTAAAAATGCTCCAGCACATTTAAAAGCAACCTTTTTTGCAGTATTTGCATCATTTACGAATTTAGCATTATCTGCAAGCGCTCTTGGTACCAAATATTTAAACCAAATTTTTACAGTTACCAGAGAAGTTAAAGATAAAGTTTCAGGAGAAATTCAAACAACTGCTGACTATTCTGAACTTGGAATTCTATTAATCATAACAGTATTATTAACTTTAATTTTGCCTATTTTGTTTGTTTTTATAATTAATAATAGTAAATACAAAACAACAGAGTAAATTAGTAATTTAATTGTTATTTCTATTTTAAAGTTATTATAAAATTATGAAAAAAATTTTTTTGGTTTATGGTCACTATAATGAAAAATCATTCAATTCAGCAATAAGAGATACCTTTATTAAGTCTGTGGAGGAAAAAGGAAATAAAGTTGACGCTGTAGATCTGTATAAAGAAAAATTCGATCCTGTTTTTGCAGGTGAAGAGCCGGGTGATGATGTGCTTAACCACCGTAAAAGAATTGAAGAATGCGATACCATTGTTTTAATAGCACCAATTTGGAATTTTAGAATGCCAGCAATTGTTGAGGGATGGATAGATAAAGTCTTGGCACCACCTTGGGCTTTTAGATTTAAACAGCTGTGGGGCAACTATGGGTATCCAATTGGAAATTTAAGAAAAAAAAAAGCAATTATATTTTGTACTTATGGCTCACCAAGATTAGCAATCACTACTTTTTTTTTAAACCTACCTATTAGAAGGTTAAAAAGAGGAGTATTTCATATGTGTGGCATATATAACATTGTCTATAGAAGATATTTTGCAGTACCATTTGTTAGTGATATTAAAAGAAAAGAATTTTTAGAAGATGTTAAAAAAACTGCAAACAACATTTAAAATATTAATACTATTATTAATCTCAATTTCAATTTCTAAAGCAGAACTAATAATCCCAAGTAGTGATATTAAACCTGCAGAAGTCGTTAAGATTCAATTAGTGGGACTTCAAAATAATGACTCAAGATTTAAAGATAGTGGAATAGAGCAAACCTGGAACTTTGCACACCCAAATAATAGAAGAGTGACTGGACCATTAGATAATTTTAAAAGGATGCTAAAAGGGGACTCCTACCAGATGATGATTGATCATTTAAGTCACACTATAACTCAGCTTGGAAGTAGCGATAAATGGGCACAATTTGAAGTAGTTATATTGGATAAGAATAAAATTTATCATAAGTTTAATTGGCAAGTTGAAAAATATACTTTAGAGGGAGCTTTTAAGAATTGTTGGCTGACTACTATGGTCTCAAATCCTATTCCATTAGGTAGCTCAATTTAATTCTCTATACATACAATTTTGTTTCGTTATTTCAAAAAATTTAGTAGGAATCGCTGATGAAAACAAAAACAAAAGTTGTAGTAGTAGGTGGTGGTGTAGTAGGTGTTAGTGCTCTTTATCATTTAGCAAAAAAAGGTTGGTCAGATGTTGTTCTTGTAGAACGTAAAGAGTTAACCTCAGGTTCTACCTGGCATGCTGCAGGATTACTACCATTGTTTAATATGAGTTATTCAGTAGGACAGCTTCATAAATATGCAGTTGATCTTTATAAAAAATTAGAGGAAGAAACTGGAAAAAATGTAGGCTTTAGTGTCGTATCAAATATTCGATTAGCAAGTACTAAAGATAGAATGGATGAATATCATCAGTATGCTGGTGTTGCTCAAACAATAGGTGTTGATGTTAAATTTTTAACTCCAGATCAAGTAAAAGAAATTTGGCCTTTATGTCATACTGATGACTTAGTTGGAGCTATCCAACATCCGGAAGATGGCTATATCCAACCAGCAGACTTAACACAAGCAATGGCAACAGGTGCAAGAAATATGGGTGCAGAAATTTATAGAAACACATCTGTTATATCTATGAAACAAACAAAAGATGGTTGGGTTGTTGAAACAGATAAAGGATCAATAGAGTGTGAACATGTAATTTCTTGCTCAGGAAACTTTGCAAGACAAACAGGAGAAATGGTGGGGTTAGATATACCGGTGATACCTGTTGAGCACCAATATATTGTAACTGAACCTCATCCTGAGATTCAAAAAAGAAAAAAAGATGGTTTACCAGAAATGGGAGTGCTTAGAGATAGTGATAGTAGATGGTATATGAGAGAAGAAGCAGGAGGATTGATCTTAGGTCCTTACGAAGATGGTGCACCAGCCTGTTATGTTGAAGGACCTTCAAAAAATTCTGAATATGAATTATTTCAAGAAGATTTAGACAGACTTGCTCCACACATAGAGGGAGCAATTCACCGTGTTCCTGCTTTTGGTGAAGTAGGTGTAAAAAAAGTTTATAATGGTGCAATTTGTTATACTCCTGATGGCAATCCAATAGTTGGTCCGGCTTGGGGATTGAAAAATTTTTGGATAAACGAGGGACATAGTTTTGGAATTACAGCTGCTGGTGGTGCAGGTTGGCAATTAGCTGAATGGATAATAGATGGTGAACCAACTATTGATATGCTTGGAGTTGAGCCAAGACGTTACGGGAATTATGCAACTAAATCTTATTTAAAAGCAAAAAATGAAGAAGCTTATAGTCATGTATTTATTACACATTATCCAGACGAAGAGAGACCAGCCGCAAGACCTTTAAGAACTGCTCCTTGTTATGAAAGAATGAAAAAACTTGGTGCTGTATTTGGACAGAAATTTGGTTGGGAAAGGCCTAACTTTTTTGCAACTGATGGAATGGAGCAAAAAGATGATTGGTCTTTCAGAAGATCTAAGTGGTTTGAAGCAATTAGAAAAGAATGTGAGAATGTTAAAAAAAATGTTGGATTATTAGACATGACAGCCTTCGCAAAATGTAGAATTAAAGGTTCTAAATCTGAAGAATTTTTAGACTATTTAGTAGCAAACAAACTTCCTAAAAAAATTGGAAGAATCAACTTATGTCACGCCCTGAATACAAAGGGAGGAGTTCACTCTGAGTTTACAATCATGAAGGAGGCTGAGAATAGTTATTATTTAGTGTCAGCAGGATCTAATTTAAGACTTGATCATGATTGGATACAAAAATGGATGCCCACTGATGGTTCAGTAATATTTGAAGACTTAACAAATAGTACAGGAGTTCTTGTTGTAGCAGGACCAAAAGCTAGAGAATTAATGCAAAAAGTTTCTACTGATGACTTTTCGAGTGAGAATTTTAAATGGTTAACTGCAAAAAATGTAGATGTAGGTTATGCACCAGTTAATGCTATGAGAGTAAATTTTGTAGGTGAATTAGGATGGGAGTTACATCATCCAATCGAATATCAAAATCACATATTTGATAAACTTATGGAAGCTGGAAAAGATTTAGGAATTAAACCATTTGGTATTAGAGCGATGAACAGTTTAAGATTGGAAAAATCATATAAATTAGTAGGCACAGAATTGTCTATTGAGTACTCACCTTACGAATCTGGTCTAGATAGATTTGTTCACCCTAATAAAGGTAGTTTTATAGGTTTAGAGGCTCTTAATAAATGGAGAGAAAAAGGATTCGATAATAAATTGGTAACGTTAGAGGTTCACAATACAAAAGATGCTGATGTTTTAGGAAATAATCCAATTTATAAAGATAACAAAGTAGTCGGCAGAGCTACAGGAGGAGAGTTTGGTTTTAGATTGGATAAATCTATAGCATTAGCAATGGTTAAACCGGATTGTTCTAATGTGGGCGACAAATTACAAGTTGATATTTTAGGTGAAATGTACGACGCTACAGTATTAGATGAGAGTCCTTATGATTCTGAAAATAAATTACTGAGAGCTTAATGAAAATATTAGTCGCTGTTAAAAGAGTTATTGATTATAACGTTCAGATAAGAGTTAAAGATGATGGCACAGGAATAGTTACTGACAATGTTAAGATGTCCACTAATCCACCAGATGATAATGCAATCGAAGAAGCTGTAAAAATTAAAGAGTCAGGTAAAGCTACTGAAGTCGTAGCAGTTACTGTAGGTGAGGAAAAAGCTCAAGAAACTGTTAGAAAGGCTCTAGCAGTTGGAGCCGACAGGGGTATTCATGTAAAAGCTGATGGTATTATAGAACCTTTAGCAGTTTCTAAAATTTTAAAAAAAATTGTAGATAAAGAAAAACCTGATTTGGTATTTATGGGTAAACAAGCTATAGATGATGACTGCAATCAAACTGGTCAAATGTTAAGCGCTTTACTGGAATGGCCTCAAGCTACTTTTGCTTCAAAAATAGATTTAGAAGATAAAAAATTAAAAGTTATAAGAGAAATAGATGAAGGTTTAGAAACAATTGAAATTAGTACACCTGCAATAGTAACTTGTGATTTAAGATTAAATGAACCTAGATACGCTTCATTACCAAATATAATGAAAGCAAAGAAAAAACCTATTGAACAAATGAATGCATCAGATCTTGGCGTTGATATTGCTCCAAAAATACAACAGATAAAAGTCGAAGAACCACCAAAACGAAAAGCTGGAATTAAAGTTTCAAGCGTTGCTGAACTGGTTCAAAAATTAAAAAATGAGGCAAAAGTAATATAATGTCAGTATTATTAATAGCAGAGCATAATAATAAAGAACTTAAATCATTTACTTTGAACGCTGTAACAGCAGCTTCTCAAATAGATAGTGATGTTCATGCGTTAGTTATTGGAAATGAGTGTGGGGATGCTGCAAAAGCCGCATCAGAGTTACCTTTAGTTAAGAAAGTGATTACAGTAGAGGCTACACATTATGAAAATTTTTTAGCAGAAAACTTTGCTCCAGTTATCCTTAAACTTGCAGATAATTACTCACATTTAGTTTGTTCGGCTAATACTTTTGGTAAAAATTTGATGCCGAGAATTGCAGCAAAATTAGATACATCACAGGTAAGTGATATTATCAAAGTAGAGTCCGCAGATACTTTTGTTAGACCTATTTATGCAGGAAATGCTTTTGCAACGGTTAAAAGCACTGATGCAAAAAAATGTATTACTATTAGGCCAACATCTTTTGAGCCATGTGAAAGTTCTGGTGGTTCAGCACCAATTGAAACTGCTGATGCAGGAGAAGAATTTTCACTAACAAAATTTATAAAAAGAGAAGAAATCAAATCAGATAGACCTGAACTTGGTACTGCAAGAATAGTAGTATCTGGTGGAAGAGGGATGCAAAGTGGAGATAACTTTAAATTAATTACCTCAATTGCAGATAAATTAAATGCAGCAATAGGCGCTTCAAGAGCGGCAGTTGATGCTGGTTATATCAGTAATGACCACCAAGTTGGACAAACAGGTAAAGTAGTTGTTCCAGATTTATATATTGCAGTTGGAATTTCAGGAGCTATTCAACATTTAGCAGGAATGAAAGAGAGTAAAATAATCGTTGCAATTAATAAAGATGGAGAAGCTCCAATCTTTAGTGTTGCAGATTATGGTTTAGAAGCAGATCTATTTGATGCTTTGCCACAATTCTTAGAAGAGCTGAACAAATTAAACACTATACAAAAATAATTCTTAAAGATAAAAATATCATATGGGTAGAGAGTCGATGGAGTATGATGTGGTAATTATTGGAGGAGGTCCCTCTGGGTTATCAACAGCAATTAAACTTAAACAGCTTGATGCAAATTTAAATGTTTGTTTATTAGAAAAAGCCTCAGAGATTGGTGCTCATATTTTAAGTGGCAATGTTTTTGAAACACGAGCTTTAGATGAGCTATTACCAAATTGGAAAGAGCTAAACTCACCAATTAAAACTAAAGTTTCAAAAGAAAAATTTTTATTTTTAGGTAAAACCAAGTCAATTAGTTGGCCAACATGGTTACTTCCCAAGGTTCAACAAAATCATAACAATTATATTATTAGTTTAGCAAATTTATGTAGGTGGCTTGCAGAACAAGCTGAGGCTTTAGGTGTTGAAATTTTTCCAGGGTTTCCTGCGAGTGAAATTTTATACAATGAAGATGGCTCTGTTAAAGGTGTTGCAACTCAAGATATGGGTATTGATAAAGAGGGAAATCAAAAAGATAGTTTTGAACCAGGTATAGAATTATTAGGTAAAGTTACTGTTTTTGCAGAAGGATGTAGAGGTCACCTAGGAAAAAAATTAATTGAAAAATTTAATCTTTCAAAAGACAAAGATCCTCAACAGTATGGAATTGGTTTTAAAGAAATATGGGAAATAGAAGATAAAAATCATGAAGAAGGAATGGTGATGCATACTGCTGGATGGCCACTGGATAATAATACTTATGGTGGGAGCTTCATGTATCATGCAGAAAATAAACAAGTATTTTTAGGGTATGTAATAGGTTTAGATTATAAAAACCCTTATCTTTCTCCATATGATGAATTTCAAAGGTTTAAAACACATCCTTCAATCAAAAAAATAATAGAAGGTGGGAAGAGAATTTCTTATGGTGCGCGTGCATTAATTGAAGGCGGGCTTCAAAGTTTGCCTCAAATGTTTATGCCAGGAGCATTACTAGTTGGTTGTGATGCTGGAACATTAAATATGCCGAAAATAAAGGGTTCTCATACTGCAATGAAAAGTGGAATGATTGCTGCGGAGACAATAATTGAAAACATTAAAGAAAATAAAAATTTATCAATTTATAATGAAAAATTTAAAAAAAGTTGGGTTTATGAAGAACTTCATGCAGCTCGTAATGTAAAACCTAGTTTTAGTTGGGGTTTAATACTTGGAATAATATTTACAGGAATTGACCAAATTTTATTTAAAGGAAAATTACCTTTTACTCTAAAACACAAGCATGCTGATCATGAAACTTTAAAACCAGCAAATGAGATGTCTAAAATAGATTATCCAAAATATGATAATGTTATTACCTTTGATAAAACAAGCTCAGTTTATTTAACAGGTACAAATCATGCTGAAAATCAACCTGTTCACTTGAAGCTTAAAGATCCTAATTTACCAATTAATTATACTTTAGAAAAATTTGATGAACCTGCCCAAAGATATTGTCCAGCAGGTGTTTATGAAGTTCAAAAAGAAAATGATATAAATAAATTTGTGATTAATTCACAAAATTGTATTCACTGTAAAACCTGTGATATTAAAGAGCCATCTCAAAATATTACTTGGGTTACACCAGAAGGCAGCGGTGGACCTAAATACGGCAATATGTAGTTTAAGATAAATCTATTGCAAACTTCTTTAAAGTTTCAATAGGTACGTGTTTTAATGTATTTTTATGAGTTCTCTTTAAAAATATAGGACAACCTTTTCCTGCTTCAACTGCTTTTGCATACCAACTAGCACAAACACACCATCCATCACCATCTTTTAAACCTGGAAATCCAAATTCAGGGTGAGGCGTAATTAAATCGTTACCTTCAATTTTTAACCATTCTAAAAATTCAGTTGTAACTTTTGCACAAACAGTATGAATACCATGATCATTTTCATCTGTATTGCAGCATCCATCACGATACCAACCCGTTAAAGGATCATTAGAGCATTCTTCCAGGTCTTCGTCTAAAACATTTTTTTGAATTTTTTTGCTCATAAAAATTAAAGTAATACGATTTTTTCGTCTATATTAGCGTTAAAAGATAAAGATCTTCTTTCACCTTCACCATAATAAGGATTAACTGAATGTAATAAATAAGATGGAAAAATATAAAAATCTCCTATTACTGGAGCAACTGTATGTACAGAGGGAGAATTAAAAGATCTTCTACCATCTATAAAATTAATCGATCCATTATAATTTACTTTTTTTGTTTGTTGAAAATTTTTTCCAAAGTCTTTAGGTAATTTTAAATAACCGACACCAGAAATATGTCCATTATGTTGATGAGGAGGATTATATTCATTTTCAAATTGTCTAACAACCCAACTAGAATAAACATTTAATTTAGTTATTTTTTTACCTTCAGTACTTGTAATCCACTTTTCAATTGCAGCTGCTAATATATTTAATAAACCTGATGATTTAATAAAGTCTCCATTAATTTTTAATTCTTGTTTAACATTTCCAGCTAAATTTGGTCCATTGTCTAACTCTTTTGATTTTTTTTCATCAAGAATTATTTCATCAACATAATCATTTATAATTTTAATAACATCTAATGTAACTGAAAATTTTCCTATTGTAGGCCCAAAAGGTCTTAAGAGATGAAGTTTATTATCTAACATTTGATTTATATCAAATTTTAGTTGGATTAGGTTGACCTTTATAAACTTCTTCAGGATCAAATTTTTTTTCTTTTTCTTCAAACTTCATTTTAATATCTCGGCCATTATCAATTGGCCCCATTGGTATAGATCTATAAAAACAAGATCTATATCCTACATGACAGCTTGAACCATCTCCAATATCAACAGTCATCCACAAAGAGTCTTGATCATCATCAATTCTCAATTCTGTTACTTTTTGAATAAATCCACTGGTTTTACCTTTATGCCAAATAGCCTTTCTAGATCTACTGAAATAATGAGCCTCCTTAGTTTCAATTGTTTTCATTAAAGCTTCAACATTCATGTAGCCATGCATTAAAATATCTTTAGTTCTAGAGCACATTGTAACAACAGGAATTAAGCCATCATTATCAAATTTAGGTGAAAGTAAATTTCCTTCCTCAATTTCTACGACATTTTCTCTTTTTTTGAACATATGGTGTGATTATGTAGCATATATATAAATATATTAAATATTTTTAAAATTAAGTAATTACTGTATAAACAGGCGCTATGAAATTAGTAAAAGACAATGAAAACAAAATTATAGAGGCAAATAAAGTTTCAGATAAAGAAGCTGAAGAAGCATTTAAAACAATATTATCTTGGATAGGAGAAGATCCGGCAAGAGAAGGATTATTAGAAACACCTAAAAGAGTAGTTAAAGCATATAAAGAGTACTTCAGTGGATATAATGAAGATCCCACTAAAATTTTAGACAAAACCTTTGGAGATGTTGACGGTTATGATGATATGGTCATCCAAAAAAATATTTCAGTACAAAGTCATTGTGAACATCACATGGCACCAATTATTGGAAAGGCCCATGTTGCATATATTCCAAAAGAAAGAGTTGTCGGATTAAGTAAACTAGCAAGAGTCGTTGAAGTTTTTTCAAAAAGACTACAAACTCAAGAAAGATTAACGATGCAAATTGCAAAAACTTTGATGGATTCTTTAGACGCTAAAGGTGTTGCTGTAACAATTGACTCTACTCATCAGTGTATGACAATGAGAGGAATAAAGAAAGAACAAGCATCAACAGTAACAAACTATTATTTAGGTAAGTTTAAAGATGATCTAAGTTACCAAAATAGATATTTAAGATTTATTAGTATTTCAAAAGATTAAAGTGTCAGATCAATTTAAAGCATTAATCATCGATCAAGAGGGTGAAAGTTTTACTAGAGAAGTAAAACCAGTTGATAAAAGTTTTTTAAAACATGGTGATGTAACCATTAAAGTAGATTATTCTGACCTTAATTATAAAGATGGAATGATTTTAAAAAATGGAGGAAGGTTAGTTAAAGAATTTCCTCATATTCCAGGTATAGATTTTTCAGGTACAGTTTTAGAAAGCGAAAATTCAAAATTTAATGAAGGTGATGAAGTAATTTTAACTGGTTTTAGAGTGGGTGAAGTTTTTTTTGGGGGATATTCACAAATAGCAAAAGTTAGTGCAGATTTTTTAGTCAAAAGACCAAAAGATCTAACAAGCAGACAAGCAATGATTTTAGGAACTGCTGGCTTTACTTCATTAATGAGTGCATTTGCAATTCAAGCAAGAGAAAGTATTTTGCTAGGAGAAAAAGTTAATGATGTTTTGGTAACGGGAGCTACTGGAGGAGTGGGTAGTGTAGCAGTCATGGTTTTAACAAAGTTAGGGTACAATGTTACTGCAGTTACAGGAAAAGAATCTAAAGCTGATTATTTAAAATCGTTAGGTGCAAAAAACGTTGTAAATAGGTCTGAATTTGACAAAGATCCAAGGTTAATTGACAAAGGTCTGTGGGATGGTGTTGTTGATACTGTTGGAGGAAAAATTTTAGCTAATGCAATAGTTCAAACTAAACCCAATGGAATTATAGCTGTATGTGGTAATGCAAATAATAATGAACTTAATACAAGTGTTATTCCTTTTATGTTGAGAGGAATTAAACTTTGGGGAATAGACTCTGCAAACTGTAGTATTAAAAGAAGAGAATTTATATGGTCTGAAGCTTCAAAATTAATTGATTTTGATTTATTAGAAAAATCAATTATAATAGTTAGTTTGGAAGAATTAATTGATACTTATCCAAAAATTCTAAAAGGTGAAATTTCTGGAAGAGTTATAGTTGATTTAAATAAATAATGGATTGGGATAAATTAAAAATATTTCATGCTGTAGCTGAGGCGGGTAGTTTTACTAATGCAACAGTCAATTTAAATTTAAGTCAATCTGCAATCAGTAGACAAATACAATCATTAGAGCAAGATTTAAAAGTTCAATTATTTGAAAGACATGCAAGAGGACTAACTCTTACTGAAAATGGTGAATATGTATTTAAAACTGCACATGAAGTAATTAGCAAACTAAAAGAAGTTGAAACTTCCTTAGGAGATCAAAAAAATAAGCCAACAGGAAAATTAACAATTACCACTGTTAGAAGTTTTGGAACTCACTGGTTAACACCAAGAATTCAAGAGTTTATGGGATTAAATCCAGAAATAGAAATTGAATTAGTATTTGATGATAAAGAGTTAGACTTAAGTACAAGACAAGCTGATATTGGTATTTTTATGAGAAGGCCAAAACAACTAAATTATATTCAAAAAAAATTAGTTGATATTAAATATTATATCTATGGGTCTAATAAATATTTAGAAAAATTTGGAATGCCAAAAACAATTGCTGACCTAAACAAACATAAGTTTATTTCATTTGGAAAAGGTGCTCCTTCGCCAGTTTATAATCCTGATTGGGCATTAAAACTTGGAATGCATGATGGTAAAAAAAGAAAAACAGTTATGAAAGTAAATAGTGTTATGGGTTTACTTTTAGCTGTTGAATCTGGAGTAGGGTTAGCGGCTTTACCAGAATATTTGGTATCAAATTCAGCTAACGTTATTAAAGTTTTACCTAAATCAGAAGGACCGATTACAGAAGCTCATTTTGTATATCCTCAATCACTTAAAAATACAGCTAGAGTTCAAGCTTTTAGAAATTTCTTATTTAGTAAAATTGGTGACTGGAAATAAAATAATTCTTAATTAATTTTTTTACTTTAAATTAATTAACCCTTTACAACTGCGACAATATATGCGATTGATAATCATTCGCATTGAGAATAATTCTCACTCGCAAATCAACAAGGGTAAAGAAAAAGGATAAAATGAAAAAAGTAACAATATTGGGAATAATCTTAGCATTCTTTACCAATTTAAGTTTTGCTGCTGAAGTAAATGTATTTAGTGCAAGACATTACGATTCAGATATTCAACTTTATGAAAAATTTACTGCAAAAACAGGTATTAAAGTAAACGTTGTTTCTGGAAAAGATAAAGCTCTTCAAAAAAGAATTACTGAAGAGGGAGCAGACTCTAAAGCAGATATTTATATTACAGCAGATGCGGGAAGATTAGGTGCATTTGATGCAAAAGGAATGTTTCAAAATTCAATGACTACAGCAATCAAAACTGCTGTTCCAAAAAACTTTAGATCTACTAACTGGACTGGAATAGCTAAGAGAGCAAGAATTATGTATTATTCTCCTGAAAGAGTTAATGCTAATGAATTAAACGGAATGACTTATGAAGGCCTTGCTGATCCTAAATGGAAAGGTAGAGTTGTTATAAGAAAATCAAATAATATTTACAATCAATCACTTGTTGCTTCATTAGTAAAAAATAATGGAAAAAAAGCTACTTGTGGATGGTCAAAAGGTATTGTTGCTAATATGGCTAGAGACTCTAAAGGGAATGATAGAGCTCAAATTCTAGCAGTTGCAGCTGGAGAAGCTGATTTAGCAGTAGCTAATACTTATTACTATGCTTTGATGTTATCTGGTAAAAAAGGCGCTGAACAACAAGCAGCTGCTAAAAAAGTATTACCGTTTTTTCCAAATCAAGGTGATAGAGGAACTCATATGAACATTAGTGGTGGTGGAATTTTAAAAACTGCACCTAATGCAGATAATGCAAAAAAACTTCTTGAGTTTTTATTAACTAAAGAAGCACAAGAACACATTGTTAATAATACATTTGAATATCCAATGATTGATGGTGTTGAGCCACATGATTTAGTAAAACAAATGGGTCTTAGTTTTAAACAAGATTTAAATACTAAAGTTGTTAATTACGGAAAAAATCAAGCAATAGCATTGGAATGTATGCTGGCTGCTAAGTGGAAGTAATTAATAATGGAAAAAAATTTATTTAATTTTAATAAAAATAATTCTTCTAATGCAAGTGGTTCACAAGTAGGTCAGATAACATGTGAAACATGTGCAAATGAGTGTAAAAAAATTGAAATTAAAATAAATAATAGAAAATTGTCTGATATAAAAAGTGAAGAGATTGATCATCTCATAAACATTTTTAGCAAAGAAGATTAATTTTCATTAAAGTGAACATAATTTAATAGTCTTTACCGTTCTATTAATTATGTTCACTAAAAATAAGGGTAAGTATGTATTTAAGAAAAATAAATATTTGGTATTTAACTTCGTTCTTTATTTCAATTGCTGTAGCAATACCGATTATTACTGTATTTTCTAGTTTTTTTGATAGCACAAGCAATTATTCTGATATTATCAAGAATACATTTCTTTACGATTATATATTCAATTCTTTATCTCTATTATTAGGGGTATTATGCTTAACTTTTGTAATTGGAGTATCGTGCGCATACTTAGTTTCATTTTATAAGTTTACAGGATCAAATTTTTTTAAATGGGCATTGATTTTATCTTTTGCGGTGCCAGCTTATATTTATGCCTATTCTTTAACAGCCTTTTTTGAAAATTATGGAACAGCGTTTACAATTTTAAAAAGTTTGTTTGGAGAAGGTAATTATAATTCTCAAATACCAAAGTTTGATGGTATGGCAGGAGCAATAGTTGCAATTTCATTTTCTTTATTTGGATATGTTTATGTATTAACAAGAGCTTCTTTTCATTATCAATCTCAAAATTTAATAGAGCTAGGAAAAAATCTTGGTTTTAGCAGGAAAAAATCTTTTTTTAAAATAATCTTACCTTCTGCAAGACCTGCAATAGTTGCTGGATTGTCTCTTGTTGCAATGGAAACTTTATCTGATTTTGGATCAGTATCATTCTTTGGAATATCTACTCTTACAACAGGCATTTATAATGCATGGATTTCATTTGATGACCTAGCGTTAGCAAATCAGCTATCCTTTTATCTGTTAATTTTTATACTTGGTTTATTTTTGTTAGAAAATTTTTCTAGAAAAAAAGCACAATATCATTCTCCTACAAAAGGAGGATTTAAGAAAAAATCATTAACAACTTTACATGGTTATAAAGCTTTATTTGCTTTTTCTTTTTGTTTTTTAATTTTTTTCATAAGTTTTTTATTTCCTGTTCTTCAAATGCTTTATTGGACAATTATTTTCCCGAAACATTTAATTGATTTAGATCTAATTAGTTTATTTTCAAATACGATAATCTTAGTTTTATTATCAAGTTTTGTGTTAATTAGTTTTGCTTTTATTTCAAATTATGGAAATAGATTATCTAAAAGTAAGTTTTTAGAAATTTTAACTACTTTCTCTATCTCAGGTTATGCTATACCAGGAATAATCTTAGCTGTTGCATTTATCACTTTTATTTCATGGTTTGATAATAATATTATTAATTTTTTTGATTTCAAAAATATTAAATCTATTTTTATTGGCTCGATTTTAGGCTTGGTTATAGTTTATTTCATAAGATTTTATTCACTAGCTAGTAATGGGATTAAGTCCGGTTATTTAAAAATAAGTTATTCAATTGACGAAAGTGCCTACTTATTAGGATATTCAAAATTTAAAACTTTTAGAAATATTCATATTCCTTATTTAAAAAATTCTATTCTATTGATTGGTATTTTGATTTCTATAGAAATTATAAAAGAGTTGCCAATTACACTAATAATGAGACCTTTTAATTTTGAAACTTTTGCTACACAAGCTTATATCTATGCTTCTCAAGACTTACTTGAAGCTGCCGCAGCACCTTCGTTATTTCTTATTCTTATTGCAAGTTTCTTTATTTTAATTACATCTAGATATATTCTTAAGGATTAATAGCTCTATGTCACAAAACTTTTTAGAAATCGAAAATGTTACTTTTGCTGCTAGTGATAAAAATAAAGTTAATAACGTCTCATTAAACATAGAGAATGAAGGAGATATTGTTTGCCTATTAGGTCCATCTGGAATTGGCAAGACAACAATATTAAGAACTATAGCTGGTCTTGAGAAAATTCAATCAGGGAGAATTTCCTTAAAAAATAAAATTATTTCCTCTAAAGAGGTTCATGTTGAGCCAGAAAACAGAAATATTTCATTGGCATTTCAAGATAATTCACTTTTTCCTCACTATAATGTTCTTCAAAACATTCAATTTGGAGCTGAAAGAAATAAAAAAAAGAAAAAAAGCTTAACTATTAATGAAGTTATAAAATTTCTTCATTTAGATCATGTTAAAGATAAATTTCCTCATCAAATTAGCTCTGGAGAAGCTCAAAGAGCAGCTTTAGCAAGATCATTACTTTCTAAACCAGATTTGCTTTTATTAGATGAACCATTATCAAATGTAGATCAAAGTTTTAAAGAAGAAATTCAAGTCAAACTAAAACAAGTTTTAACTGATTTAAAAATTACTTCAATTATAGTTACACACGACTCCTATGAAGCATTTTATCTTGGTAGTAAGTGTGGAATAATTTTAGATAGCCAATTGAAACAATATGATGACCCTTATAACGTTTATCATTTTCCAAACTCTGTAGATGTTGTAAATTTTTTAAATAGAGGGATTTTAATTCCAGCAAAAGTTACAGGAGAAAATAGTCTAGAAAATAAAGATTTAGGAACTATAAATGGAAATTTTACTAAACATTATCCAAAAGGTTCTGATGTTCAATTATTATTACAGCCTGAAGATCTAGAGCACGATGATCAGAGTAATTTGAAGCTAGAAGTTGTAGATAGAAAATTTAGAGGTACCAACTTTATCTATACTTTAAAAACAGCTAGTGATTTGTTGATACCAGTTTTTGTTCACTCTCACCATATACACCAACATGAAGTTGATGAAAAATTTGGTATTAAGAGACCAATTAATATTGATCACATAGTTTGTTTTTAATAAAAGAAGCAGATGCTTTCAAAAAAACAATTATTTACGAAAGGGATGTTGGATATATCTCCACACATGTTATCAGTAATTCCATTTGGAATTATTTGTGGGGCAATAGGAGTTGAGCTTGGATTTAATCCATACTTAGTTTATGCAATGTCTATCATTATTTTTGGAGGAGCATCACAAATTGTATTTTTGCAGTTATTATCAGGAGGCGCCTCTAGTTTAGTTGCTGTTACATCAGTTGGAATTATCAATTCGAGACACTTATTATACGGAGCAGTTTTATCTGAATATCTTGAAAAACTATCATTTATTAAAAAGTTATTAATTTCTTATTTTGTAGTAGATCAAGGATTTTCTGAGTCTAATAAATTTTTTAAAAAAAACAAAACTGAGCAACATCTTCATTACCATCTGATTGGAACAGGATGTACAATGTGGGTTTGCTGGCAAATTGCAACATTATCAGGCATAATTTTAGGATCATTTGTACCGGAAGAACTTGGATTAAAATTTGCAATACCACTTACTTTTATAGCTATCGTTGTTCAAGATTTAAAAAAAATTGATCACGTAATTGTCATGATTACTTGTGGTTTAAGTTCTTTATTATTTTTTGACGCTCCATTTAAGTCTTATATAATTATATCACCGATTATTGCTTTATTTGTTGCTTCATTAATATTGAGGTTAAAAAAATGAGTTGGTTGTCAATTATTATTGCAGGAATACTAACTTACTTTACACGAATGACCATGATTGCATTAATTAATAGAGATATGCTTGGAGATAGAATTAAAGCTGTATTGGAATATGTTCCTTCAGCTGTATTTCCAGCAATAATATTCCCAGCTATTTTTATTAATGATTATGGATCATTTGTTGAAATAAATGATCCTAAAATTTTTGGTGCTATTGTTGCAATTATTGTGGGTTATTTCTCAAAAAATATTATTGCAACAATTATAACTGGATTAATTTCTTATTGGTTTTTAATTTTTGTTATCTTTAATTAGCACCTAATAGAATATTTCTACTAACATTTGTTTCTATCATTTTAGGCTTAGCCAGGTTTAACTTAGACATTATATCCACATACTCATCTACGCTTTTAACTTGTAATCTAGGGTTAAATCTTTTTTCATTCCCGATAGTACTTGAAAACTTACCATTGTAATCGTGACCAGGATAAACCAAAGTTTCTTCTGGTAATTTTAAAAGATTATTGAATAAAGAATTGTAAGCATCTTTAGAGCTTCCATTTTGAAAATCTGTTCTACCAGTTCCGTTTATCAAAAGTGTATCACCTGTAAAAATAAAATTATCTAATAAAAAACTATAACTGTCAGAAGTATGTCCAGGAGTATATAAAGATTTTATTTTAAAACTTTCAATTTCTATGATTTCACCATCCTTTACTTTTATATCTACGGTGTCAGCTGGAGTATGCTCTCCCATAAGTGTTGTGCAATTAGTGACTTGTTTTAACTTGGAGGCACCAGTTATATGATCAGCATGAATATGAGTATCTATTACCTTAACAAGTTTAAGATCTAGCTCTGATAAAATTTTTATATATCTTTCGACATTTTCTATTACAGGATCAATAATTACTGCTTCGCGACCTTTTGCCGATGCAATTATGTACGTGTAAGTAGAGGTTTTGGTATCAAATTCTTGTTTAAAAATCATTTCAGATTAATATCAAATTTTAAAGATGACCTCTACAATAGATTGGAACCATAAAGTAACATGGATGGTAAGTGCAAAAAATACTTTTTGGTGCCTTTTGGGTTGTGCTATTGGGGATTTGGGTACAATTTTATTTTTTCAATTATCCGAAATACCTTTTCCTCTAATGGGGATAATGATTTTAGCTATTATTAATGGATTAATAACAAGTATTATTCTTGAAACGTTTATTTTAATGAGACAAAAAATTTCCTTTGTTAATGCTCTAAAAACAGCCTTAGGAATGAGTTTAATTTCAATGATTAGCATGGAGATAACGATGAATCTTACTGATTACATTTTAACTGGAGGAGCGATCTTAACATGGTGGGTAGTTCCAATAATGTTAATTGTTGGGTTTTTAACTCCATGGCCATACAATTATTGGAGACTTAAAAAATTTGGAATTAATTGTCATTAAGCTTTCAAATATTTATTTAGATAAATTATGAAATCATTAAAGAACTGGGATAATGAAACATGGCTATCATCAAAAAAATATATTTATTCTTTTAATAAATTTATTTTAAAACAAAAAAAATTGAACAAACATTCAAAAATATTGGATATAGGGTGTGGAAGAGGAAAAATAATAGGTGATTTGTTCAAAAAATTAAAACTAATTAATAAACCCATAGGCCTTGATATAGAAAATCATCATGACAAAAGTAAAAAAATTGTTTTTAAAAAAATAGATGGACTATCTTTTGTTTCTAAAACAAAAAAAACTTTTGATTTAATCTTAATCAAACAAACAATTCATTTATTGAAAAATAATCAAATCAAAAAATTAATTTCAATTTGTAAAAATAAACTAAACCCTGAGGGAAAAATTTTAATTTTAAGTTTAGATCCTAAAAAGAATGAAATACCTTCATTTTCTTTAATGAATAGTAAATTAAATATATCTTTTAAAAGAGATAAAAAAATTTTGGAGTCAATATCTAAAATTTACCCAAAAATAATTACTAAATATTTTGTATTTGACGTAAAAATTTTAAAAAAAACATACATTAAAATGATTAAAAATAGATTTATTTCAACTTTACTCAATTTGAGTGATAATCAAATTAAAAAAGGATTAGATGAAGTTAATATCAAATATAAAAAGAATTTAAAATTCAAAGATAGATTAATTTGTTTGATTATAAGTAAATAATTAGAGAATTTTTTTTAATAAATTATCATTAAAGAAAAATTTATGAATAATTACCGCTATTACATGGATAGCGATTAATACAATTATAAAATAATTCGAAAATATATGAATGTCATAAAAAAATTCTGCTAATTCAAAATTATCTTGAATCGTAATTTTTTTGAAAATGATTACTAAAGTTTCTCCGTTAAATAATTTTTTTAAAATTCCAGATATAGTGATTGATAAAATTGTCACATATAGCAGTACATGATTTAGTTTTGCTAAAAATTTTTGCCCCTTAAAAATACTTTGAGCTAATTTTGGTGTTGGATTAATAATTTTGCTTAATAATCTTAAAATTACTAAATAAAATATAGATAATCCAATTATTACATGAATATTTTCAATACTTATTCTTTCTGGACCAAAATCTAAATCGACTAAATAAAATCCAAGTGGGATTTGTATAAAAAGTAATATTGCACTTATCCAGTGTAATAATTTTGAAATTAAACCATACTCTGTTAGTGTATTTCTTAGATGCATAAAGTAATTAAACATATTGTAACTAATATTGGTATTAGTTTGTTTTTAATTCTTTCAATATTGATAGCCCCTAAAGCTTATTCAGATCAATCTACTGAAGATATTATTAAAGGCAGAAAAGCCTTATTTAGTAAGAATTATAAGACCGCAAAAAAAGTGCAATCATTATCAGCTAGGGGTGATTTTGATGAGGCAAAAGAACTAATGAATGAGATGAGTGAAAACTATGAAGTTTTATTAAAATTATTTCCTGAAAATTCTAAAGAAGGGTTTCAAACAGAGGCACTACCTATTATCTGGGAAGAAAAAGAAAACTTTGATAATTTAATGAATAAGGCTTCTAAAGATATGATCGAATTAGTTGCAATTATCGAAGATGCAGATGATATCAGAGGTTCTATTAAAAAATTCATGTGGAGTAATTGTAAAGCTTGTCATACCAAATATAGAGAAGAACATTAATCGTTGTATTAATTATTTATTTTATATGATTCCTGTAAAAGCAAAAGAGCATTTAGAAGAATACATTAATCAAGAAGTGTATGTTCAGGTTGCTATAATCAAAGGTAAAGAAAAAGTTTCAACTGAAATTGCAATTAATAAATATTTTAATAGCAATCATTTTAGAGATCTATCAGAAGGTAGACCTTATGATCATTTTATCGATGGTCTTAAAGATAAATGTCTCGGTAAGTTAAAAAATTCACCAATGAGATATAAACAAACAAGCGATCAAACAATTAAAAAATTACAAGATAAATTAAATAAATTAAATGATGAAGAATTAGATAATACATTTTGGGAAATTGAAACTGGTGAATTTTTTTCGAGTAATCAAATTAAAGAATTAGAAGAAAAGCGTAATGATTTAATTGAAAGATTAAATCTCTCAGTAAATGAAAAAGAAGTTTATCAAACAATTAAAAGTTTTTGCAAAAGTTATGAAAAACTTTGTCAAAAAAAATATCCTGAAGCACCACTTCCACTTGAAATATTAAAATCAGTTAATTAATTAAAGTTTGATCTTTTAAGATGTTAGCTAAAAAGCTCCCATATTATTTATTAATTAATTCACTAATAAAATTTTCTCCGTAACCATCATCGACAGCTTTTTGAAAATAGTTTTTATTTACTTCGGCAACTTTTTCAGCTTCAGGAAAATCTTTTAATAAATCTTGTATATAACTTAAATCTTTAACAGAATTTGTTGCCGTGAATTTAAAACCAGTAAAATCACCTTTAAGCAAACTGTCAAAAACTCTATTAAGTGCAGCAGAATTTCCAGATCCTAGTTTAGCAACATCAAAAACTTTTTTTAAATCCAACCCTAGTTCTGTAGCTGATTTAGCTAAGTGATTTACTAAAGCAGCATTCCCTAATGATAAAAAGTTGTTTAAAAGCTTTGATTTTGCGCCCATACCAACAGGACCAAAGTAAAAGTAATCTTTACAAAACATCTTAAGATATTGCTCTCCCATTTTAAAATTTTCAACTGATCCACCAACTATTCCTCCCAATATTCCTCCTTCTGCTTGAACTGGGCCTCCCATAACAGGACATTCAATATAATTAATATTATTAGATTTAAAAATCTGTTCAGTTTCAATTGAACCAGTTTTATTATGAGTAGTAATATCAATTATTAGGGTTTTGCTATCTAAGACTTTTGAAATCTTCTCTGAAATTGATTTAGCAATAGGTGTATTTGTTACACACATAATTAAAACATCCAAATTTTTATTTGAAAACGCCTCAAAGGATTTTACTTCTTCAGCTCCTTCATTAACAATTTTATCAATTGGCTTTCTATTTTTATTAGCAATTACAAAAAGATTATTTTTGTGTTTTAGAATATTTTTGGCAATACCATAGCCCATATACCCAACACCAATAAAACCAATATTTTTCATAATTTTATAAATAATAGAAGTTTACATGATAGATTAATATATATAAAGTTTAAAGATGAATTATGTAAATGGTTTAATCAAACTTATAATAAGTTTAGTTGTTTCTACAATTATTATTTATTCAATAAACTTTGTAGCTGGATTTGGTGGCGCAGATTATACTTTCACGCATGGCGAAGTATTTATTATTTGGATATTAATGGCAATTTTAGTAAACAATTGTTTAAAAAAATAAATTACTTTTTAGAACCTTCGGTTCTTATAAACATTATTCCAAAAATTATAATTCCTATAACCCCTACAATTTTATTAATGTCAAAAGGTACTCCAAAAATTAAGAAATTAACAATCGTTGACCAAACTAATTGTGAATATTGAAAATTTGTTACAAATGATAAATTAGAAAGCTGTATAGCATAAATTATTAGGGAGTGACTTATGAATCCTGCGAAACCAAGTAATACCAGATATACCCAGTAAATATTTTTTTCTAAAGGTTCCCAATTAAATATTATAAAGATACTGAAAATAATTGCTCCTAAAATTGAAGTATAAAAAATTGCTGCAAATGGATCATTATCGTTTGAGATAACTTTTGTAAAAAATTGATAAAGAGCCCAGCATATGGGAGGAACAATGGGAAATATTAAATCTAAACTAAAAATTTTCATGCTTGGTCCCAAAGAGTATATAATCGAGCCAAAACTTAAGAGCATTAAAACTATTCCTTTAAAAGTTAAAATATCCTTTAAAAAATATGCAGAGAGTAATGAAACTACTAATGGAGCTGTAAAAAAAACAACATATATGTCTACTAAGTCAAATTTTTGTAAAGAATAAAACATGAATGTGGTAGCTGTTACCATTAATATTGATCTTATTATTTGAACTTTGAAGTTTTTTTTAAGATTTACCTTTGGTTTAAAAACAAAAAAAAATGCAATTAAAGACACAAGGTGAAAAAAAAATCTTCCCCAAATTGCTTGAGTAACTGGCATCACAGTTCCTAAATATTTAGCTGTGGAATCCATGCACACAAACATAAAAAAACCACCAGCAGCTAATAAAATTACATTAAATAATGGGGTTTTTTGAGGCACTATGGAGATCTTTACTACATTACAACGCCTACTTGCCAAGGATTAAATTCCTCGTCACCGTAGCCGTTGATCTCACTTTTTGATTTATTTCCTGATGCTGTATTTACTACTAGTTCAAAAATTTTTTGCCCCACATCTTCTATTTTCTCTTTACCTTCAGCAATTGTTCCACAGTTAATATCCATATCTTCAGACATTTTTTTATACATAGTTGAGTTTGTTGAAAGTTTTAAACTTGGTACAGGTTTACATCCAAAGCATGAACCTCTACCTGTAGTAAAACAAATAACATTAGCACCTGATGCAACTTGACCTGTAACTGATACGGGATCGTAGCCTGGTGAATCCATAAAGTTAAATCCTTTATTTTTTAAAGGTTCTGCATAGTTTAAAACATCTTGCAGTATAGAATTTCCTCCCTTTGCAACTGCACCTAGTGATTTTTCTAATATTGTCGTTAACCCACCTTTTTTATTTCCAGGGGCTGGATTATTATCCATAGAACTATCATTTATTGAAGTATAATGTTTCCACCAATCAATTCTTTTTAATAGTTTATCAGCCGTCTGCTGTGAGTTCGCTCTATTAATTAACAAATGTTCTGCACCATAGATTTCAGGAGTTTCAGATAAAATTGAACTTCCGCCTTTTTTTACCAAAAGATCAGCTGCAACTCCTAATGCAGGATTTGCTGTTATTCCAGAATATCCATCTGACCCCCCACACTGCAATGCTAATGTTAGGTGACTTACAGGCTGTGAGGTTCTTTCAACTTTATTTGACTCGTTAAGTAAATTTTTAATTTGTGAGAATACTTTTTCAATAATTTTTTTTGTTCCACCCTCATCTTGAATTGTTAAAAAATGGATCCGGTTGTGTTTTTTTAAAGATTCATCAAACAAGCTTATTTGTGCACATTCGCAGCCTAAGCCAATTACAAAAACATGTGAAAAATTTGGATGATTTTTAAATCCATCAATTGTTCTTTGAAAAATTTGCATACCCTCACTTACTGTGTTCATTCCACATCCAGTAGAATGTGTAATAGGTACAATGCCATCAATATTTGGGTAATCCATTAAAATATTTGAATACTTAATTTTCTCTACAATCATTTTAGTGACAGTAGCAGAACAATTAACTGTACTTACAATTCCAATATAATTTCTTGTAGCCACATCTCCATTATCTCTCAAAATACCATTAAAAAAAGTGTCTGCTTTTTCACTAATTATATTTTTTTTGTCTGTTACCTTAAATTCTCTTTTAAATTCTCTAAATTCTAAGTTATGCGAATGGACGTGCTCTCCTGGCTTGATATCATTAAGTGCAAAGCCAATTATTTGATCATATTTTATTATAGGATCACCTTTGTTTATAGATTTTAAGCAAACTTTATGTCCAAAAGGAATTGGGTCTATGGTACTTATCTCATGTCCCTCTATTTTAGTTTTTTCAGGAATGATAAATTGACTCACGCCAACATTGTCATTTTGGTTTAAAACTATTAGATTATTCATGTTTTTATTATATAACTAATATTCTAAACAAACCATTACAAATTATTTATGCCAATAAAACGTAAAAAAAATTTAAGAAGCCAACAATGGTTTAATAATCCAAAAGATCCTGAGATGACCGCTCTTTATTTAGAGAGATATTTAAATTATGGATTAACTAGAAAAGAACTACAATCCGGAAATCCTATTATTGGAATTGCTCAATCTGGAAGTGATCTTTCACCATGTAATAGACACTTCTTATCCTTGAGCAAGAGAATAAAGGATGGGATTAGAAGAGCAGGTGGTATTCCAATGGAATTTCCAACTCATCCAATTCAAGAAACTGGAAAAAGACCTACTGCTATGTTAGACAGAAATCTTTCTTACTTGTCACTAGTTGAAGTTTTGTATGGGTATCCAATTGATGGAGTAATACTAACAACTGGTTGTGATAAGACAACTCCAGCAGCATTAATGGCAGCTGCAACTGTCAACATTCCTGCAATTGTTTTGTCAGGAGGACCAATGTTAGATGGAATTTATAAAGGCAAGCTTGCAGGATCAGGTATGGTGATTTGGGAAGCTAGAAAACTTTTAGCTAAAGGTAAAATTAATTATGATGAGTTTATGGATATGGTTGCATCTTCTGCTCCAAGTATTGGTCACTGTAATACAATGGGAACTGCTTCATCTATGAATTCAGTTGCAGAAGCTTTAGGAATGTCTTTAACTGGGTGCGCTGTTATACCAGCACCATATAAAGAACGTGAACAGATTTCTTTTGAAACAGGAAAAAGAATTGTTGAAATGGTTCATGAAGATTTAACACCATCCAAAATTATGACACGTAAAGCATTTGAAAATGCTGTTATTGTTGCAAGTGCAATTGGTGGGTCAAGTAATTGTACAGCTCATTTAAGTGCGATAGCAAAACATATGGGAATAAAATTCGATTTATCTGATTGGCAAAAGTTAGGACACAATATTCCTCTTTTAGTCAATTGCCAACCAGCTGGAGAATATTTAATGGAAAGTTTCTATAGAGCTGGTGGTGTGCCTGCGGTAATGAAAGAATTAATAAAAAATAAAAAAATTCACACCAATATTATGACAGTTACAGGAAAAACAGTTGGTCAAAATTTAAAAAGAAAAATAGATGTAGATACCAAGGTTATTAAAACTTTCAAAAATAGCCTTGAAGATAATGCAGGTTTTTTGGTTATGAAAAGTAACTTTTTCTCATCTGCAATTATGAAAACATCAGTAATTAGTAAAGAATTTAGAGATAGATATCTATCAGATCCCAAAAATCGAAATGTTTTTAACGGTAAAGCTGTGGTGTTTGAAGGACCTGAGGATTATCACAAAAGAATAAATGATAAAAAATTAAAAATAGATGAAAATTCTATTCTAATTATAAGGGGTTGTGGACCTGTTGGTTATCCTGGATCTGCAGAAGTAGTTAACATGCAGCCACCTGATAGACTGTTAAAAAAAGGAATTACACACTTACCAACTCTTGGGGATGGAAGACAAAGTGGTACCTCTGAAAGTCCATCAATTCTTCATGTTTCACCAGAATCTGCTGCAGGAGGAGATTTAGGAATTGTAAAAACTGGAGATAAAATGAAAATTGATTTAAATAAAAGAAGAGTAGATTTATTGATTTCTCAATCTGAATTTAAGAAAAGAAGAAAAAATAAAAAACTATTTAAAGCAAATAATCAAACACCATGGCAAGAAATTTTTAGAGATACAGTGGGTCAGCTTGAAGACGGTGCGTGTATTAATTCACGTGGAAGTTATTTAGATGTTTCTCATAAAAAAGGTCTTCCAAGAAATTCTCATTAAAATGAAACCTAAAATACTAGTTACAAGAAAATTATCAGATGGAGCTGAAGAGAAATTAAAGAAAAATTTTGATGTAACTCTTAATTTAAAAGATGAGCCAATTCCAAATAATGAACTTATTAAAATGGCTAATGAGTATGATGGATTTATTTCAACGGGGTTTGATAAAATTGGAGAAGATTTTTTTAAAGATTTAAATGGTAAATTGAAAATAATTGCTCAAGTTGGAGTTGGCTACGATAACATTTCAGTCAAATCTGCTGAAAGTAAAAAAATTAAAGTTACTAATACTCCAAATGTTCTTAATGAAGCTGTTGCTGAAACTACTATTCTTTTAATGTTAGCTGCATCAAGAAGAATAGGTGAAGCGTATAATTTGGTAAGATCGGGAAAGTGGAAAGACCAAAAACCTGATCTAACTAAATTTATGATTGGTAATTCTGTTACAGGAAAAACACTTGGTATAATTGGTATGGGTCGAATTGGGAGAATGGCAGCAAAATGTGCAAAAGCTTTTGGTATGAAAATAATTTACTACAATAGAAACAAGCTTTCAGAAGATCTTGAAGATGGAGCAAAATATTTTTCAGATATAAATTCTATGATGCCTGAATGTGATTTCGTAAGTATTCATACCCCAGCTACGGCAGAGACAAAACATATTTTAAATGCTAGTACTATTAAACTATTGCCTAAGCATGCTGTAGTTATTAATACTTCAAGAGGGTCAACAATTGATGACGATGCATTAATAGAAGCTCTTCAAAATAATAAAATTTATGCAGCAGGGTTAGATGTATTTAATAATGAACCTAATCTTGATGAAAGATATATGAAATTGGATAATTGTTTTGTCTTACCTCATGTTGGTAGTGCCACTCATGAAACTCGTTTAGCTATGAGCATGATGGCAGTGGATAATCTTTGTAATTATTTTGAAAATAAGCCACTTATTTCAGAAGTAGTCTAATACAACTAATAGTTGTTTTTTTAGTTAATATATATAATTTCTATACATATTTTTTTCTGTTTTGTTTGAATTTAAAAATCATTTGTGATTAAGTTCCATAATTAAAAACATAAACGAGAGGAAGATAATGTTTAAACTAATAACAAAAACTATAGCTACAGTAGCTATTGTTTCAGTTGCTTTATTTGGCTCTGCAAATGCAAAGACATTAAAAATTGAAACTCACTTTACTGCTAGCTCACCAAATGGTGAAGTTGCAGCTCAATTCGCAAAAAACGTTGAAATGTTCTCTGGTGGAAGCTTAAAAGTAGAAATGTTCTACTCATCATCAGTAACAGGTAAATCTGCTGAGGTATTTAACTCTGCACAAACTGGAATTATTGACTGTGATATGACTGGTGCTGGTTACCAAACTGGTAAGAATGCAGCGTTCCAATTCGCAGGTGATGTAATGGGTGGATACGATAACCCTTATCAACAATACGATTTCTTAAAGTTCCCAGGAGCTCAAGATGCTGTTGATGCATTATACAACAAATATGGAATGACTTTAATTGGTTGGTGGATACCAGGACATGAGTCTCTAATATCTAGTAAGCCAATTCCAGATGTACCTTCAATTAAAGACTTTAAATTTAGATCACCTCCAGGAATGGAAAGTATGATCTTTAGCGCTTTAGGTGCTAAACCAATCGTAATGGATTTTGGTGAAGTTCCAACTGCTTTACAAACTGGTTTAATTGACGGTGCTGACTACTCATCTTTAGCAACTAACTACGCAGGTGGACACTATGAGAAAAACAGATATGCTACATATCCTGGTTTTCACTCTATGCCAGCTGACCACTTAGCTTGTAATACTAAAGTTTGGAAAAAGCTAAAACCTCATGAAAGAGGAGCAATGAAAGCAGGAATAGAAATTGC
The DNA here is from genome assembly GCA_014653455.1 of Pelagibacterales bacterium SAG-MED46. GTDB lineage: Bacteria > Pseudomonadota > Alphaproteobacteria > Pelagibacterales > Pelagibacteraceae > Pelagibacter. Next base: position 59,785 of record JACWEN010000001.1, read on the forward strand.
TGGAAGAACTATCACTAGCTTAGTTGAGAGAAAAAACGCAGAAGCAGTAAAAGCTTTACTTGCTGATGGTGTTACTCTTCATGACTGGTCTAGAGAAGATAGACTTAAGTTCAGAAATGCTGCTCTTAATGCATGGCAGGAATGGAAAAAGAAATCTCCTGAAGCTGCCGCTCTTATAGATATACACACAGCTTACATGAAAGCTAACGGTATCCTATAATAAAAGCACATAATAAGATCTTGAAGGGCCTGAAAAGGCCCTTCTTATTATTTAAAAAATTTTTTTTAATCTATGCTTGATAAACAATTACAAGAACAAAATGAAAAAGTTGCAAGCAAGGATGATTTTCCAATAAATTGGATTGATAGAGTTTCTCTTTTTTTAAGCCACACAATTAAATATTTAATCCCCGTAATAGTACTAGTCATGATGTATGAAATTTTTATGAGATATATCATGGAAAAACCAACAATGTGGGTGAATGAATTATGTCTATGGCTGGCTGGAATTTGTTATTTAGTAGGCGGAGTATATGCAACAAGATTAAGAAGCCATATTAGAATTGTATTATTATATGATTGGGTCAGTAGACCGACACAAAGAATCTTTGATCTAATAAGCACTATTATTATTGTTCTTTTTGCAGCAGCCGTAATTTATGGTGGTATGGAAGATGCGTACAGATCATTTATAAATTGGGAGAGATTTGCAACTTTTTGGGATCCACCTATTCCTGCTACTATGAAGCCACTTACACTTATATGTGTATTTCTTATTGCAGTTCAATCTGTAAATAACTTAATTATTGATTGGAGAAATCCAAAAGAAAAACAATACGATCCCTCTAAAGATTTAAAATAAATGGAAATTGAAATAGGAACACTCTCGATAATACTAATAGTTGGATTATTAGCTCTTATATCTATTGGGGTACCAATGGGTTTTGCTTCAGGTTTTATGGGGGCAGTACTAGTATTTCTCTATATTGGTGAACATGCGCTTGGTATATTGCTTTCAAGATATTACTCACTCGTTGTAACTTATTCTTTTTTATCTGTGCCATTATTTATATTTATGGCCTCCTTACTTGAACGCTCGAACATTGCGAGAGATTTATATGATGCTTTAAATGCATGGTTAAGAAAAACCAGAGGTGGAGTAGGTGTTGTAACTGCGATCATGGCAACAATCATGGCTGCTATGAGTGGAATTATTGGTGGTGAAATTGTTTTATTAGGATTGATTGCACTTCCTCAGATGTTAAGACTTAAATATGATCAGGATATGTCCATTGGTATTATTTGTGCATCAGGTTCTTTGGGTACAATGATACCTCCATCTATCGTTTTGATTATTTATGGATTAACAACTGAAACTTCAATTACAATGCTATTCCAAGAAGCAATTGTGCCTGGTTTAATGATTTCAGCTTTAATCATTACATACATTCTTATTAGAACAAGATTACAGCCACATCTTGCTCCATTAAGCGATGAACCTCCATTAACTCTAAAAGAGAAAATCTCATACTTACCAGGTCTTTTACCTCCAATAGGTATTGTAATAATTGTTTTGGGTTCAATTTATTCTGGAATAACAGGTATCACAGAAGCTGCTGGAATGGGTGTGGTAGCTACATTAATTATAATTTTTTCCAGAAAAGAATTAACAGTTTTTTTATTTAAAGATGCACTAACAAGAACATTTAAAGCATCGGGTACTATTTTAACAATTACTTTTGGTGCAACAGTTTTAGCGGGCGCTTATTCACTTGCAGGTGGTCCAAAATATGTAGCGGAGACAATTTTGGCTTATGATTTAAAACCAATGTATTTAATTTTTATGATGCAATTAATGTTCTTGGTAATGGGAGCATTTATGGATTGGGTTGGGATAGTATTGTTGGCAATGCCAGTATTTTTACCAATAGTATTAGCTCTTGGATTTGATCCAATTTGGTTCGGAATATTATTTTGTGTGAACATGCAGGTGTCATTTTTAAGTCCACCATTTGGTCCCGCCGCCTTTTACCTAAAGTCAGTTGCTCCTCCTCATATATCCTTAACAGATATTTTTAGAGGCTTTGCACCATTTATAGTAATTCAGTTAATTGTATTAGCATGTGTTATGTTTTTTCCAGAAATGATGACACAAAACTTCCACGAATTTGTACCAAAAAAATAAATGAGTAAAAAAATTGGTTTTATTGGCATAGGCCTGATGGGTCTACCGATGGCAAAAAATATATTAAAATCAGGTTTTAATTTAAAAGCATTTAATAGATCTCAAAACAAAGCTGAACCTTTAAAAGAATTTGGTGCAGAAATTACAACCTCAATTGATGAGGTGGTTAAAGATTGTGATGTTGTAATCACTATGCTTACAGATGATTTAGCAATTAATGATGTAATGGATAGTCCTAATTTTTTAGAAAATTTAAAATCAGGTGCTACTGTTATTGACATGAGCTCAGTTAAACCAACAACAGCAACCAAACACGGAAATAATTTTAAATCTAAAAAAATAAATTATTTAGATGCACCTGTTTCAGGTGGAACTATTGGGGCAGAAGAGGCTTCGCTAGCTATAATGGTGGGAGGTGAACAAAAAGTTTTTGACGAAGTTGAAGATGTTTTAAAAACAATGGGCAACCCTACATTAGTAGGACCGTTAGGAAGTGGACAAGTTTCAAAATTAGCAAATCAAATTATAGTTGGATTAACAATAGGGGCAGTAGCAGAAGCTATAACTTTGTGTGAAAAAGCAGGTGCAAACCCAAATAAAATGATCAAAGCCTTATCAGGTGGTTGGGCAGATAGTAAAATTCTTCAAACACATGGAAAAAGAATGATAGATAAAGATTTTATTCCAAAAGGCCGAACTTCAGTTCATCTTAAAGACATGAATAACATTTTAGAGTGTGCAAATAGTTATAATACACATTTACCTATTTCAAATTTAGTTAAAGAAATGTATAAAACTCTTGTTGAAAATGGACATGGAGAGACAGACCATAGCTCTCTGTATAAAGAAATTGAAAGGATAAATAAAAAATGAGCGGAAGATTGAAAGGTAAAAAAATCATAGTAACAGCTGCAGGCCAAGGCATAGGAAAAGCTACTGCAATTGCATTTCACAATGAAGGAGCTGATGTTACTGCAACAGATTTAAATGATAAAACCTTAGCTGATTTAAATAAAGAATATCCCAATATTAAAGTTACAACATTAGACTCAACAGATAACAATGCAATTTTAGAATTTGTAAAAACTTTAGATAAAGTTGATGTTTTATTTAATGCTGTTGGATTTGTTCATCATGGAACTATACTTGATTGTGAAGAAAAAGATTGGGATTTTTCTTTTGATGTAAATATTAAATCTATGTACTTTATGTGTAAGGCAATTTTACCTTTAATGGTTAAACAAAATGGCGGAAGTATAATTAATATTTCCTCAATAGCTTCAAGTTTAAAAGGTTTGCCAAATAGATTTGTTTATGGTGCATCAAAAGCAGCAATTATTGGTTTAACAAAGTCAATTGCTTCAGATTTTGTAAAACAAAATATTAGATGTAATTCTATTGCACCTGGTACAGTTTTTTCACCATCTTGGCAAGATAGAGTTAACCAAAGTCCTGATCCAGTTCAAGCTAAAAAAGATTTTATAGCAAGACAACCTATGGGAAGATTAGGAACTGCAGAAGAGATAGCAGCGATGGCAATTTATCTTGCAGGAGATGAGTCTACATTTACGACTGGAAATACATTTTCTGTTGATGGCGGAATGACAATTTAATTAATTAAAAAAAGGAGATATATGAAATTATTAAGAGTTGGACCAATAGGAAATGAAAAACCTGCGGCACTAGATAAAGACGGTAAAATTAGAGATATCAGTTCTCATATTAGTGACTTAAATCCTGATAATCTTAATTTTGAGACTTTATCAAAATTACAAAGTGCAGATTTATCTTCCCTTCCTGAATTATCTTCAAGTGAAAGAGTTGGTTCTTGTTTAACAAAACCAGGTAAATTTGTTGCAATAGGTCTAAATTACTCTGATCATGCTGCTGAAACCGGAGCAGACGTTCCTTCGGAGCCAATAATGTTTATGAAGGCAACAAGTTGTATAGTTGGACCTAATGATGATGTTGAAATTGTTTCGGGATCAAAAAAATTAGACTGGGAAGTGGAACTTGGAATTGTAATTGGTAAAGAAACTAAACATATTTCTGAAACCCAATCTCAAGATCATATTTTAGGGTATTGTCTTGTTAACGATGTAAGTGAAAGAGAGTGGCAAATTGAAAAAATGGGTCAGTGGGTTAAAGGTAAATCTCATGACAGTTACGGTCCTATAGGTCCGTACTTAGTTTCAAAAGATGAAATTGCAGACATTAATAATCTAAAAATGAGTTTAGATGTAAATGGTAATAGAATGCAAACAGGAAACACAAGCACAATGATCTTTAATGTTGATGTAATTGTTTCTTATGTAAGTAAATTCATGTCACTGCAACCAGGTGATATAATAACTACTGGAACACCCCCAGGAGTAGGTATGGGTATGAAACCTCAACAATTTTTAAAAGCTGGAGATACAATGAAATTATCTATAGAAAATTTAGGAGAGCAAAACTCAAAAGTAGTTGCTTTATAAATAATTGTGAAAATAACTTCTATTAAAAGTCATGTACTTAGATATGAGTTAGAGAAAGAACTTGGTTATTCACAACAATATTACAAATATCGTACAGCACATCTTGTAGAAGTTGAAACAGATGAAGGTATTACTGGTTGGGGTGAATGTTTTGGGCCAGGAAATATCGCTTTAGCTAATAAGTTTATAGTTGAGAAAGTTGTTCAACCATTAATCATTGGAGAAGACCCATTAAATAAAGAGTATATTTGGCAAAAAGTTTACAATCTTCTAAGAGATAGTGGACAAAAAGGTATGCCAATACAAGCACTGTCTGGAATTGATATTGCGTTATGGGATATTTTAGGAAAAAAAACAAAATCTCCACTTTACCAACTAGTTGGTGGAAAATGTAACGAACAAGTTCCAGTATATGGTTATGGCATGATGTTGCAAAAAAAACCTACCTCAGAATTAATAGACTTATTTAAAGAAGAAGCAAAACAGATTAAATCTAAAAATTTCCGTGCAATGAAAATGAAGGTTGGATTAGGACCCGTAGAAGATCTTAAATTAGTTAGAGCTGTTAGAGATGCTATAGGAAGTGGTTTTAAATTAATGGTTGATGCAAATCATGCTTATAATTTAAATGATGCCTTATATCTTGGAAGAGGTTTAGATGAACTAGATATATTTTGGCTTGAGGAACCGGTAGCACCTGAAGATTATGATGGCTATAGAGAGTTGAAACAAAAAATAAATACAAATATTGCAGGTGGTGAAGCAGAGTTTACAAAATATGGCTGGAATGAATTAATTAAAAAAAGATGTGTTGATATTGCTCAACCTGAAGTTTGTGGATTAGGAGGTATTACCGAGTATTTAAAAGTATCAGCAATAGCTCAAGCTAATTTTATACCAGTTATTAATCATGTATGGGGATCTGCTGTAAGTATAGCAACTAACTTGCATTTATTAACAGCGCAACCAGATATGCCAGGTGGTCTATTTCCATCAAAATCAATGTTAGAGTTTGATACTACTGAAAAGAATATATTTATTACTGATTTACCTAAAGAAGATTTTTCAATTTTAGATCAAGTAAAACAAAATAATGGATTTGCTTCAATAACTGATAACCCAGGTATAGGCATCACACCTAATAAAGATTTTATAAAAGAATTTGAGGTTAATGAGTAAAATTAAAACATCAGAACCAAAAGTACTTTGGAAACTAAGATGTAAGTTAGGTGAAGGAACATTGTGGGTCAAAGAACATAATTCAATCTATTTTGTAGATATTAAAAAAAAGAAATTTTTCTCTTTAAATATTAAAAATAATAAAAAGAAAATTTATAAAGTTAATAAAGAAATTGGCTTTCTTGCGCATGTTCAAGGGTATGTTTTTATTTTAGGTCTTCAGGGTGAGTTAAGAATACAAAATATTAAAACTAAAAAAATATTTAAAAAAATTTCAATAGAAAAAAATATTAAATTAAACAGAATCAATGATGGAAAAACTGATCCAAAGGGAAACCTTTGGTTTGGAACTATGGACAATTTAGAAAGAAAAATTGAAAATGGCTCATTGTATAAATTAGATAAAAATTTAATATTAACAAAAGTTGATAAAAATTATAGAATTACGAATGGTCCAGCTTTTATTGATCAATATAATTTTTATCATACGGATAGTCCAAAAAAGAAAATTTATAAAATAAAGATAAATAAAAATAATAAGATTATTAATAAAAAGATATTTAAGCAATTATCACCTAAAGGTGGATCTCCAGATGGAATGACTGTGGATAAATATAAAAATTTATGGGTTGCTCATTTTAATGGAGCATGTATCTCAGTTTTTAATAAAAATGCTAAATTAATACATAAAATTAGTCTTCCTGCTCAAAACATAACTAATTGTGCATTTGGTGGGCAAAATAATAATGAACTTTTTATTACATCTGCAACTAAAGGTATGAATAAAACAGGATTGCAAAAATTTAGATATTCAGGATTTTTATTTAGTATAAAAACTAACTCTAAAGGAATTTTACAAAAAAAATTTATTTTAAGTAATGAAAAAAAGAGATCTTTATTATGAACGAATTCCGACTAAGCTTTTAAGGGAAGATATTAGGTTACTTGGAACATTTCTAGGCAGAGTTATTAAAGACCAGGAAGGTATAACTTTTTATAAGATAGTAGAAAGATTGCGTTTATTATCCAAAAATACTTTAATAGATAAGAATAAAGCAAAAGTTTTTTTAAAAATTTCAAAAGAAGTTAGAAAACTTTCACCAAAACATACTTTTAAAATAACACGTGCGTTTTCTCACATACTCAATCTAATGAATCTTGCAGAGTCCTTGGATGCATCACGAAAACTAAATGAATATGATAATCCTTATTTTAAAAATAAAAATCAGAATTTATTTATTGAAGATATAGTTGAAGGACTTTTTAAAGATAAGAAAATCTCTAACAACAAGATATATGAACAGGCTAAAAATTTAGATATTGGCATTGTTCTAACCGCGCATCCTACCGAAGTTAAGAGAAGAACTTTAATTCAAAAATATGCAAATTTGATTGAACTAATGGAGCAAAGACATCTCTACAAAAAATATCCATCAAAAATTATTGAGATCGATAGAAAAATTTATACTGAAATTACTGTTATTTGGAAAACAGATGAATTGAAAAGATCTAAACCTTCTCCTCTTGATGAAGCTAGGTGGGGACTTGCTGTTATAGAGGATAGTTTATGGGACACAATTCCAAAAGTTTATAAAAGATTAAATGATATTTTTAGAAAAAATTTGAACAAAGATTTACCTAGAACTTTTAATCCTATTCAATTTGGTTCATGGATGGGAGGTGATCGAGATGGAAATCCAAATGTTACAGCCGAAGTTACCAAAAAAGTAATTTTATTTTCAAGATGGCAAGCAGCAAAACTATATGAAAAAGAATTAACTAAATTAATTCAAGATTTATCAATGGAAGAATGTTCTAATAAAATTAGAAGAGTAGTTGGAAAATCTTTTGAGCCATACAGAGTATACTTAAGACCTATTAGAGATAAAATTAGAACAACTCATCAACTAATAGAAAGTCATTTAAATAAAAACATACAACTTAATGAAAGTAAATTGTTACAACATAAAAATGAAATTTTAAAACCATTAAGAGATATTAGAGAGTCGTTAAATTTAAATCGCGGACAACATGTTGGAAATTCAGATCTATTAGATTTAATTAGAAGAGTTAAATGTTTTGGAGTCAATCTTGCAAAATTAGATATAAGACAAGAGTCTTCTCGTCATGAAAAATTATTAAATGAAGTGTTTAAAAAAAGATATAGAATTAACTATTTGAACATAAGTGAAAATAAAAAAATAAATTTACTTTATTCTTTAATTAAACAAAAAAAATATTTTGTAGATAAACTAACCATTAAAAACAAAGATAATAAAGAAGTTTGGAATACGTTTAAACAAATTTCAAAAGAACCAACCCAATGTCTTGGTGCCTACGTTATATCAATGACATCAAAAGCTTCAGATATTTTGTCTGTTTATTTTCTCCAAAAACAAGCTCAAACTAAAAATTTTTTAAGAGTGGTACCTTTATTTGAAACTTTAGATGATTTAAAAAATGCTAAAGATGTAATGGAAAACCTTTTTAAATTAAATTGGTATCGAAAGCTTATTAAGAACAAACAAGAGGTAATGATAGGTTATTCAGACTCAAGTAAAGATGCGGGTAAATTATCCGCTAGCTGGCATCAATACAAACTTCAAGAAAAGTTAAGAAATTTAGCTAAGAAATATAAAATAGACTTAGTATTTTTTCATGGAAGAGGAGGTTCGGCAGGAAGAGGTGGCGGACCAATACAAGCAACTTTAAAATCTCAACCAGCTAATACTGTTAATGGAAAAATTAGAATCACTGATCAGGGAGAAGTAATTCAACAAAAATATGGATACAAACCTTTAGCAGAATATAATCTTTGTAGCTATATAGGTGCTGTTATGGATGCTTCTTTAAATCCACCACCAAAATCAAAAAAAAATTGGCGTAACTTAATAGAAAAGATGTCCGAAATTTCTACATCTGCATATAGAAAAAACTTAAATCAAAGTGAAGATTTTATAAGATATTTTAAAACAGTAACGCCACATAAATCACTCGGAAAACTTGCTATAGGATCAAGGCCTTCAAAAAGAAAAAATGTTGATAATATTCAAAGCTTACGAGCTATACCTTGGGTTTTTGCCTGGACTCAAATTCGTTTGATGTTACCTGCTTGGCTTGGAACTACTGAAGCTCTTAGGTATGGGTCAATTAAGAAATTTTCTAGAACATTAACAGATATGGAAAGAAATTGGCCCTATTTTGTTTCAACTATGGATATACTAGATATGGTAATTTCAAAAGTAGATCCAGAAATTTCAGTTATTTATGAAAATAATTTAGCTGATAGTTCCTTAAAACGAATTGGAAAGAAATTAAGATTTCAATTTGACGCATTAGTTAAATTGCATAATAAAATTACTCCAAAAGAAGTTGTTAAAGAAAGAAAAGAGTTTAGAAAAGCACTATTTATAAGAAATAATTACACAGAAATGTTAAATATATTACAAGCAAATATTATGAATAAAACTAGTAATCAAAAATATAAAAAACTAGACAAAAAATTTCTTGAAGATGCTTTAATGACATCAATAGCAGGTATTTCTGCTGCTATGAAAAACACAGGTTAAATGATTGAATTTTTGATTGCTTTTGGAGCTGGACTTATAAGTTTTTTATCTCCATGTGTTTTACCTTTAATACCAGGTTATGTTTCATTCATTTCAGGTCAATCACTTCAAGATCTTTTAAGATCTAAAAAAATTAATTTTTTACCATTAGTGTTATTTTGTTTTGGATTTTCAACAGTATTTATAATCTTGGGTGCATCAGCATCTTTTTTAGGACAAACTCTTTTACAAAATTCTGAAATCTTAAGAATTTTTGCAGGTATTATAATAATTATTTTTTCATTACAATTAATTGGTTTCATCAATATTCCATATTTGAATTTAGAAAAAAGATTTGATGCTAAAAAATCCCAAAATATATTTTTTCCTTATGTAATTGGCTTAGCATTTGGTTTTGGGTGGACTCCATGTATTGGACCAATTTTAGGATCTATACTGGCTTTAGCATCTATTGAAGAAACTTTATCTAGAGCAATATTATTACTGAGCTTTTATTCTCTTGGTTTGGCTATACCATTTGTTTTGTCAGGTTATTTAATTCAAAGATTTTTATTGTTTTCAAAGAATTTTAAGAAAAACATAAGTTTAATATCTAAAATAGGTGGTTTTATTCTTTTAATTACTGGTATTTTAATTTTAACAAACCAATTACAAGCAATAGGATTTTATATAATTAAAATTTTTCCTTTTATGCAAAATTTCGGTTAAAAGTAATAAATGAAAATCTACCAAATAGACTCTAGTGCTAGAAAAAAAGGCTCTACATCAAGAGCTTTAGCAAAAAAATTATTAGATAAAATTAAAAAACCAGGGGATGAGGTTATTTATAGAGATCTTGACGATGAAATGCTTTTTGTAAGTGGTTTGACAGAATCTGGAATGAAAATAGACAAAAATGATCAAACAGAAGATCATAAAAAAATGTTTAAACTCTCTGATAAGCTTGTGAGAGAATTGAAAGAAAGTGATATTATTATAATTTCAGCACCTATTTATAACTATGGCCCTCCTGCAACTTTAAAAGCTTGGTCTGATTTAGCCGCTAGAATTGGAGAAACATTTAAATTTAAACCCAATGGAAGAAGAGAAGGATTACTTAAAAACAAACAAGCTTATTTAGTTATTACTTCTGGTGGAACTAAATTAAATAGTTCTGAAGATTTTTTAACCCCATGGTTAAAATTTATTTTAAATTTTTTTGGAATTGAAAAAGTAGAGGTAATCAGTGCAGATCAAATGGCTCTTGATTATGAAAAATCTATAGCAAATGCAGAAGCACAAATTGAAAACTTATTTAAAGATTAAATTTTCTTTTTAAGTGTCTCAGCTTGCCTTCAGTGCTATCATAATCAATATAACAACCTTGTAAATATCTGTTACCTTCTCTAGTTTCATATGCTGTTCTGCCATGAAGTAATCTATAATTATCCATCATAATTAGATCTCTAGGAGCCAATTTAAATTCTATTCTATATTTATTAGAATTATACATTTCAGATAATTTCTTTCTCGCCCTATAATATAAATCTAACTGATCTTTTTCTAAAATTGGAACATAATCCAATCGAGGACTGAACCTTACTTGTTTAAAAGTTTTGTCATTATTAAGTTTAACTAATTCAGACCAATCTTCTAAGACAACATCTTTATCAATAAATTTAAATCTAACCTTTACCTCAGATAAAATTTTATAAAATTCTAGATTTTCATTTTTCAAATCTTCAGTTACTGTAAAGCCATCAACCAGAGTGGATAATCCTCCAGATACTTCGCTTACAATACAATGGAGTAGTTGAATACAGGGAACAGGATTGCGGTAAGGATTGTCTGTGTGAGGAGTTAAACCTAGAGAAGTATAAGCAAGATCATTTGGGTCTGATTTGGATTTGACATCAAAATATTCACCAAAATTAGTTCTTCTTACACTTCCTATTGAGTTTGCAAAATTAACAATAAAATTATCATTTATTGGAATATTCTTAATTATAACAAAACCATATTTATAAAAAGAAACAAGTAAATCGTACATCTCTCTACTTTCAAAAAAGTTTTCTAGATATTCAAAGTTTTTTATTTCCTTTAAAGAAGAGTCCCATTTTACTTTGGTGATAGATTTTATAACAGTGTCTTCGTTTGAAAATTCTAGAGCAAGCTTACTAATATCTAATTTTGAACTAACACCATCATTAAAATTTATTTCAAGAAAATTGTCATTTATACATACTTTATCTATTGATATTTCACTATCTAGAGATGTTGGGTCAAAAAGTCTTTGTTGGGTACCTTTGTCTAAGAACTTTTCATCATCAATTCTCTCTCTTAACCAAAATGGATGAATTTCTTTTTTTAGCGAACCATTATTTAAGTAAACTTTATTTTTGATGAGTTGAATTTTCATACCTTAAGAATAAGAATTATTTAAAATTTAACTTTATTCAACATAAATAAAATAGTAAGAGTTGGTTGTGGATCAATTTAATTCAAAAAAATACCAAATATATGCTAATTTTTTAAATAAGTTGGCAAAGGATTTAACTAGTTTTTATTATTCTAAGTTGAGTAGAACTTTTAAAGTTTCTAATAAGCTTAAGGGGAAAGGTTATGATCCGGTAACTACTTCAGATAGGGCATTTGAGAGATTTATTAGATATAAAATTAAAAAAAAATTTCCTAATCATCAAGTTATAGGTGAAGAGTTTGGACATAAAAAATCTAAAAGTGATTATACTTGGGTGATAGATCCAATAGATGGTACAAGATCATTTGTAATTGGTAACCCAACTTGGAGTAATTTAATTTCTCTGAATTATAAAGGAAATCCAATTTTAGGGTTGGCTAATTTTCCGGTACTAAAAAAATACTATCTAAACTATTCAGAAAAGGCAGCTTATGTAGTGAGTAATGGAAATAAAATAAAGATGTCAGTAAATAAAAAAGCTAAGTTCAAGGGTGTTAAAGTTGCAGCTGCATTTCATGGATGGTTGTCCCTTGATAAACAAAAAAAAATTCCAAAAGTTTTGAAATTGATGCAATTTCCATGCAGTGATGCTTTAAGTTATTCACATCTTGCCGAGGGAAGACTGGATATTGTCATACAATGTTCAAATAAGATTTGGGATATTCATCCATTGATTCCAATAATTAAAGCTGCTGGAGGATGTATCTCAACTTGGGATAACAAAGATGCTATTAATGCTGGAAATATTTTAGTTTCATCAAATAAAACTATTCATAATAAATTTCTTAAATTATTAAAACCTGTTTCAAAATGATTCCAAAAAAAGCACAAGAAATTTTAGATTTTTGGTTCAAAGAGACTTCTTCCGAAAAAAAGTTTAAAAAAGATGAAGCTTTTGATCAAACAATAAGAAACAGGTTTTTAAATGATTATGAACTCGCAAGTCAAAATGAGTATGACGATTGGCAAGATCAACCAATGAGTACTTTAGCTTTAGTTATTCTTTTTGATCAATTTTCAAGAAATATGTTTAGAGACAATAAAAAAGCTTTTTCGCAAGACCACAAAACAAGATTAATTGTTAATGATGCAGTTTATGCTGGTTACCTTGAAACAATGAATGAAAGTCATAGATTTTTTATGATTTTACCACTAATACACAGTGAAGAAATTACAGATCATGACATGGCTTATTATTTGTTAAACAAATATTTGAGAGAACATGAGGAGTATAACCAAATAAAAAAATTTTGGCAGGATCACACTAAAGCTATTAGACTATTTCACAGATATCCCCATAGAAATAAAGTTCTTGGACGAGATTCAACTTTAGAAGAAAAAGAATTCTTAAAAGATCCTAATTCATCCTGGTAATTGTGAATTTAAAATACATATATAAAATTATTGACAATAAAGAGCTTAAAAAAGCTAAGTTGATAGGGTCTTATTCTGGATCTTCAAAAGATGTAAAAGATGGTTTTATCCATTTTTCTGCCCAAGAACAGGTTCAAAACACTCTTAAAAAATATTATGCAAATGAAAAAAATTTAACATTATTGAAAGTTGAAACTTTAAAGTTAGATCATCTAGTCTGGGAACAAGCATCAGATGGTAATTTTTTTCCACATCTATACTCTCCACTTAATTTAATTAATGTAGTTGCTGAATATCAAATTATATTAGAAAAAGATGGTTCTTGTAAACTTCCTAAAGAAATATAATCAATTAATATAATTAAATTAATTAATTTTACTATTAGAGTAAATGTTTGGCAGATACATTTTAAAGAACTAGGCCTTTTTTACAAAAGAAATAGCAGCACCAATGGTCGTCAAAAATCCAGCTAACGGCAAGATTGCAACTGCGTATTTCTTTGGCATATAATTCTCTTTGAACTCAATACCTTGAAAACTAATTTCAAAATACCACATTTCCCAATACTTACCCCGCATACCTTCTACAAGTTCAACTCCATAAATCATCAATACTATACCAATTATCATAATCATAATCTTCCAGAACTGGCGTATATATAGTGAAATTCTATTTGGTAATTTTTCATAAATTAAATTTAAAGCTATGTGTTCATTATCTCTGGCTGTCAGAGAAAGTGCTATAAACATCAACCAAATATTACTTAATACTGTTAGCAGATCACCCCAAACAGGAGGGTTATTGAAAACATATCGCATGGTAACGTTATAAAGGGTGAAACCAACCATCGAAGCCAAAAAGAGTGAGCACATAGCTTCCAACATACGATGGATAAAACGGTCTATATTATTAAAAAATTTTAACATATCACTAATTACTCAATAGGTTTGGAAGAAACATGGTCAACTCTGGAACAACGAGGATAAAAAATAAAAGTAAAAACAGCCCAACTAGATAAGGAATTAACGCAACAGCCACCTTTTCTAAACGCACTTGTGCTATTGTTGCGGCGGTAAAGTATGCGACGCCAACAGGTGGTGTTACTGATCCTATTAAGAAACCAACTATTACAACTATAGCTGCTTGTACCTCAGGAAAGCCAGCTTGAGCCATAACATTAACTAGTACTGGGCCAACTATGATAATGTTTACAGCGGAGTCCATTACCGTTCCGAGAAGAAAAATGAATAGTATTACGGCTAAAATAAAAATAATTGGGGATTCAGTAAGGCTTAGAAGCCATTTTTCAAGATCACCGATTGCACCTAAAGAAGTAAGTAACCAACTGAAAGGTCCCGACGCAGCTATGATAATAAAAACCATTGCAGAATTACGGAATGCCCGACGAAAAGCACCTGTACAATCTTTCCATTTAATAGTTCGATAAACGAATACACCCGTAAATAATGCAACCATTGCTGTAATAGCACCAGCCTCGACAACTGATGCCACACCACCCATTACTGAACCTACTAAAACTAAAGGTATCAAAAGGGCGAACGAGGATCGATATAATTCTCTACCGGCTCGACGTATTGAAAATGGTTGGTCACTGCGCTCAAAGTTATATTTAATTGCGAAGTAATGATTAATTATCATGATCACAACACCTATCAACACGCCTGGAATAATCCCGGCTGCAAATAATGCTGCAATCGAAATCTCAGTCGAATTAGCAAGTACAATCATCATGATACTAGGTGGAATTATGCCTCCTATGGTGGAGCTTACTCCTGTAACCGCAGCCGAAAACGCGGCAGGATATCCAGCTTTTTTCATAGCAGGTAATACTAACGCCCCAACTGTAGCTGTATCTGCTACCACGGAACCATTCATCCCCGCAAAAAACATACTCACAAGAACATTAACTTGGGCCAACCCTCCTCGTATACGTCCAATTAATGCCCTACTCAAAGCTACTAACCGGTCAGTAATCGTGGCACTTGTCATTAACTCACCTGTCAGCATAAAGAAAGCAATTGCAGTTAATGGAACCGAGTCTATAGCGTTAAACATTTGACTAGGGATTAAAACAAGAGGTACAGCGTCAGTAAATAGAATATAAACAAATGGTATCAGTATTAATATGAAGCCAATCGGAGCACCTAATAGGATTAGAAAAAGTAGTACTACGAGTAGAATGATACTTTCCATAGTTACTTATATGTTATGATTAGTTTTAGGTAAAGATCATCTAACTCTAAAATAGAGCTAAATGATCTTTACACAGTTTTTCTTAGAACGATTTACAGAGCCCCAGCTTTCTCTAACTGAGCTACAAATCCATCCATTCCTTGTTCTAGAAGCACTCTTTTAGCTACCTCTGGTTCAAAAGTACCTTTGGCATCTAACCACGCACCGATTGCACCTTCTCTCCATTTAGACATTTCGGCTTCAGTTGGTACATACCATTCTTTAGCGGACGCTTTAATTGCATCTTCACCATTCTTAATCCAAGCGTTATCTAACTGGTTTACTTTTTCGCCATAAGCATCAGCTGCCTCGTGTAACCATTTCTTCTCTTGAGACGACAGGGCATTATACTGCTTTGCATCCATTGCTAGAATATTTCCAGACCACATACCACCTATCTCAGTAAAGTATTTTGCAACTTCATGAAGTTTTGCTACATGTTGCCAAGGACTAGCAACATACTGACCTTCAACTACACCTGACTGTAGGCCTGAGTATAACTGGCTCCAGTCATAAGGTGTTGGAGTTGCACCCCAATTTTTAACTAGCATGAACTCAACTGGACTCTTAGTAGTACGCCATTTTAGTCCCTTCATATCACCTGGAACATGAACGGGTTTAGTTGCATTTCCAAGCTGTCTAAATCCACCACTTGAATATACAGAAAGACAAATATGACCAGCATTTTCAAGGGCAAGTTTACACTGCCTTTCAGCTAACCATTCATCTGATATTCTTTTTGCATCTTCTAGTGATTTAAAAATGAAAGGCAAATCGAAAATTGCTAACTCTGGTCCAAAATTACCATAGTTTGCTGTTGAACTAGTCCATAGAGCTATAAGCCCTTGATTGGCTTGTTCACCACATTTTTGCTCAGCGCATAAGCTTTTTTGATAATGTGGTTCGATTTTCATTTTACCACCAGATGCTTTTGCCAAGGCTGGTATCAACGCTTGATCTATGGCATCACCGATTGGCATACCCAATCTACCAGTAGTCCCAAGCTTAAGTGTCACCTCTGCGTAGGCTGCTTGAGCAAAGAAAGCAATAGTAAACACTTTAAGCAGTGTTCTAAAAATTTGTTTAGTAAACATCTATTAAATCTCCTTTTTATTAAATTAATTTTAGATTAAATATTTTAAGGATAGTTTTCATTAAATACAAGATGTAATAATAAATACAATTCAAGGTAGCAAATATAATTTATTAGAAAAAATTATTATAAAGATTCAATAAAATCTAATTTGACCCAAATTGAGCAAATATTTTCTTTAATTTACATTATGCAATTTAGTTAAATTAAATTTTTAAAACGATATTTATACTTAACACTTAATACAAATTTTTTAGTTGATGAGTTTAAAATTACTAAAAATTACTAGAAGATAAACATATATTGCCAACTAATCTTTAGAGGCGATTTTATTAACTAAGGGTCTCATTACAGGCGCAAGGGTGAAAGCCGAAATAAGAGCAACTGGAAATGCAAACATCCAGGAGTAAAACCATTTATGAGAAAAACCATCTATTATTCCAGTGTTTACAGCTGTAACAACTCCACTCATAATAACACTCATACCAAAAGACATTAAAATCATAAATAAAGGTTGAGCATATTTTTTTGAAATCATATTTAATTATTACCTAACAAGTTGACCATTAAAACACCAGCAATTATTAGAGCTAGTCCTATTATTGAATATAGATTTGGAACCTGATTAAATCTAATTATTCCAACGACTACAGTTGAAATAATAGTTAATCCTGCAAAGGATGCATAAGTTATTCCCATTGGAATGTTTTTCATTACCATTGAAAGAGCATACATACACATCACAATTGTAATACCTGTGATTATACTTGGAAAGAGAAGGGTAAAACCTTCAGCACTTTTTGCAAAACTATTTGAAGTTACTCCTAAGACAACGGCTAGGATGAGGAAAACGTAGGAAGTAGCGAGACTCATTTAACAATATTAAATGAAATCTCGCTAAATATATATAATTATTTTGGCATTTTAGTAGCGCCTGTTTCAAGAGAAATCATTTTTCCATCTTGATATTTAAACACCGCCATTACTGCTTCTGTATTTCCATCATTAAATGATACAAATGAGTGCTCAACTCCAATTTCATCATTTTCAAAAATTACTCTTATTTTATCTCTTTTGATGTCACCACTCATAGCCCATTTAATTACATCTGCTTTTCCTAAAACATTACCTGATGCATGCATAGTAAACTTATAATCATCATGTAAAATTTCATTCATTGCCGTTTCATCTTTGGCTTCCATAGCAGCATTATATTTTGCTAATATTGACATTTATTACCTCCTTTATTTTATAATTAACCTGAATGGTTCATTACTGAATCATCTGTCATCATAGTCATTTTTGATTGATCCATAATTACACCAGAGTCAATTCTTGCCTTTGTTAATTCTTCATCTCCACCAAAACCTTTTAATCCTTCTGGAGACTCAAAATGTATAACAACTGTCATAGCATTATCATCATCTTTATCTGCACCTGCAAAAGCAATTGTCATTCCATATTTTTTTAGCTTTTCACCATTTGCAAGCATCATTTCTTTCCAAGAATTAAATCCTTTGGAAAGTTTTTGGTCTATTTTTACGTACATTTTTTTTCCTTTCTTTTTTATTTTTTCATTGCATTGAAAGCAGTTAACGTATCATCGTAAGTTGTCATAACAGATATCTTACCATCATCTGCTACCTCAAAATAATGTCCAAAAATGGTGTCCATACCTGTTGCTTTTCCGCTGCATCTTACAAAAACTTTGTTGCCTTCACTAATCATATCGATAGGTGTTACTTGAAAGTTTTCCCAGGCTGTTGGAATTTTTGAAAATCCTTCCATTATAGCTTCTTTACCATTATGTACACCTGATAACGGATGTTTGCCAGGTACACCAGGATGAGTCCACACACAATCATCGTGAATAACTTCATTAAAAAATGTTTCCATGTCACCTTTGTTAAAACAATCATAACCTTTATTGACTGTATCTTTAGCATTCATATTTATATCCTTTGTTTTTTGTAGTTAATCTTTACAAGTTACTCCAAATAAAGTTTCAAATTTAATTCTTGATTCCTGCGTATTCCTCTATTTAGCGTTAAAATCTATAACGTCATCTGTACATTCAACAAATTTATGAGGTTCATAGAAATCATTCATAGACTCTAATTGTTTGTTAATTGCATCTGGATCATTACCTTTCCACCAACAAAACATTGTTAAGTTATCACCTGGTGTGTTCCAGCTCATTTGACACTTTGCATTGTCGCTTGTCATTGCTTTGGTCATATCTTCCATCGACATTGAACCAGTAACTTCCATCATTTTAGCTTTTGCTTCTTTTGATTTAAAAGTGTGTGTTACTATGTAGTTTTTCATATGTTATCTCCTTTTTGTTTGTTTATCTATTTTTTTAAAGTGTAAGTACCTTTGTAGTAGTTTGTTGAATGAATTTTACCTTCTACAGCTGATTTAATTTGTTTATATCCCATCTCTCCACTACAGGTAATTCCTTCATATATTCCAGTTCCACCTAGGCACTCAAATTTACCACCCATTGTATTATCTAAGGGTATTTCAATATAAATCATTGCTGTATCACCATCGATGAACTTTATGGTGCAATGCCCCATCTCAACTCCTTTACCTGGAATTGATCCAGCTCCCACACAATATCCTGAGGATGAGTCTCCAAATGATGAGCCTCTCATAGCCTTTAGCCCACCCATGCCATCGTAAACATAGGTGCCAATACCTTTATCATCAAAAAGAAATTTTGCATCAGCTTGAAAAAAACCTTCAAGGTCAATTTTTCCACTATGGCCATCAGCCAATGATACTGTAGACATTATACTTAATATTATTGTAGCTATTATTTTTTTCATTTTTTCCTAATTAATTATTAATTTTATTAACTAAAAATGACTCTGATTTCGTCTTCAATAGTTCCTTCAACAGCAACTTTCTGTAATTGTTTTTGAAGACTTTGATATTTTTTGTCAGCTGACATTTTTGCATCAGCATCATTATCTCCTTCAAACATTGGACCAATTAATGTTTCTCTAATTGTTCTTGGATCACCACCCATTTGAAATGAAAAATAAATTTGATGTTTTGGATAATATTTTTTTCTTACTTTTGCTAAACCTTGACCAATTTCCATTGCTTTACCAAGCATGTCGTCTTTTACACTCATCGTTCTTGTATAAATTGTTTGCATCGTTATCTTTCTGTTAGATTTAATGTTAATAAGTTAATATTAAAAATATCTTGTTACATATTTGTTAAAAAGTCGTGCGTCATCTTTGAATACCATTTATGCAAAAGACGCATTCAATCTTAAATTGAAAGATAACTAAAATAGGGTTTTTAAACCCAAAATAGGTTTAATGAAAATTAAGATATAATCAAAAATCAATTTGTGTTAATATTTTTTATGGTCGATAAATTTAATGGAATTTTTTATTTAATCATTTTCATAATCCACTTTGTTGGTTTTGGTGTTTACGCTTATCAAATGATAATTGGAAACCAAAAGTTTAGAGCAAAATTTGAAATTGATGAGACTGCAGCAACCATCATGAGAATGACTGGAGCTATTTTTCTTGGATCATTTTTAATGGCTCTTTATATAATGTTTGTAAGACCCAATGGGGTTGAAGGAACATGGGCATTCTTTAATCTAGTTTTTATTCAAAATATTTGTGTCTTACTTGTGAACACTTATTCACTTAAGGTAGATAAAACTGGTATTAAGAACGATTCTAATGAAGCTATCATTGCACCATTAGTTTTTAGTATATTAAGTGCAGTTCTTATCTTTGGGTTGTCTGATAAAATCTATATTTAAAGCCAATTAGGTAAGGGCAAACCTTTTTCCTCAAGGAATTTTTTATTAAACATTTTAGTAGAGTACTTATCACTTCTATCACAAAGAATTGTAACGATAGTTTTGCCAGGGCCTAGTTCTTTACCCATTCTAATTGCTCCAGCAATATTAACACCACAACTTGTTCCTAAACTTAAACCTTCATTTTGTATTAAATCATATAGGATTGGCAACGACTCATGATCATCAATAGAATAGGCATCATCAATCTTAGCATCCTCAAAGTTTTTTGTTATTCTGCTAGAGCCAATTCCTTCAGTAATTGAGCCACCGTCAGATTTTAACTCACCATTCTTTATATATTTATAAAGTGCTGATCCTTTAGGGTCTGCTAAATGTATTTTAATATCTTTATTCTTTTCTTTTAAAGCATTACTTACACCTGAAATTGTTCCACCTGTTCCTGATGAACAAACAAATCCATCTACTTTTCCATCTGTTTGTTTCCAGATTTCCTGACCTGTTCCTTCGTAATGACCTTTAGCATTTGCAGTATTATCAAATTGATTGGCCCAGACGACACCATTATTATTTGTTGGTCTTAATTCATCTGCAAGTCTTGATGCAATCTTTATATAATTATTGTCATCTCTATAAGGTTTTGCAGGAACTAGTCTTAGCTCAGCACCTAAATTTCTAAGTAAATCTTTTTTCTCTTGTGTTTGACTATCATTCATTACTATAATTGTTTTGTATCCTAAAGAATTTCCAAGAAGACCTAAACCAATTCCAGTATTACCAGCAGTGCCCTCTATAACAGTTCCACCTTTTGAAATTAATTTTTTTTCTTGAGCATCTTTAATTAAAGCAAGTGCTGCTCTATCTTTTACTGATCCACCAGGGTTTAAGAATTCTGCTTTTCCGTAAATATCACATCCAGTAATTTCAGATGCTGCTCTTAACTTTATTAAAGGAGTATTACCAATACCTGAAATAAAATCATTTTGTATATTACTCATTAATCTGATTTTGTATCACTATCTTGTGTAATACCGTAAGGTTTGAATTCACTATCAGCAATTCCAACATTTTTTGCTGGAATACCTACCATCACAGCTTTTTCAGGAACATCTTTAGTGATCACTGCATTTGCACCAATTTTTGCACATCTTCCGACTCTCACGGGACCTAACACTTGAGCTCCAGAACCAATTACAACTTCATCTTCAATTGTTGGATGCCTTTTTATGTTGCGTTGATCATTTGAATTTATACTCGGTGCAATTCCACCCAATGTTGCCATATGATAAATAGTAACGTTGTCTCCAATCTCAGATGTTTCTCCAATCACTACCCCCATACCGTGATCAATAAAAAGATTTTTACCAATTTTTGCACTAGGATGAATTTCAATTCCTGTTAAAAACCTAGAAAATTGAGAAATTATTCTAGCTATCAAATCAAACTTGGCAGTACTAAAAAAATTAGCAATTCTGTGAAAAAAAATAGCTTTAACGCCCGGATAAGTTAAAATCAAACTTAGTTTTGATTTTGCAGCAGGATCTCGGTCAATTATAGATTGTAAAAATTTTACCATTTTGTTTTTGATAGTTGAAATTAAAGTGAAGTTTATATAGTCATTATATTTAAGAATTAAAGAGGAGATTTATGTATAGAAATACCAACTGTTTTCATTTAGCCATCCCTTGTGGTGATTTAGAAGTTGCAAAAAAATTTTATAGCGAGACTTTAGGTTGTAGACTGGATAATTCTGCTCAAGAATGGGCTGATGTCGATTTTTGGGGAAATGAACTAACTCTTCACGCAAGTGATCATAAATTAGACAGTGAAAGACATGATGTAGATATGGGTAACGTATCAGTTCCACATTTTGGCGTGCATTTATCAAGAAAAGATTTTGATAATTTAAAAAATAGACTTAAAGAAAAAGGTGCAAAATATTACGATGAACCCTACCTAAGGTTTAAAGGTACCCAATATGAACAAGAGACTTTTTTTGTAAAAGATCCTAACGAAAATATTTTAGAAATTAAAACACTTACAAGTAACCCAGAATAGGTTAAACTTAATGAGTGAAAAAAAAATTAGAAGCTTATAGCGAAACATTATACCATTTAATAAATTTTCGTATCGAACAATTTAAACAATCAAAGAATATGATTGGCATAGATTATGATGCTTTCATGATTCTTCAAGTTATAGGCTCTCATTATCTAAAAAATAATACAAAAGAAGCAAGTAATTGGGACTCTTTGTGGGAACAAACAAGATCATCGAGGATAGAAGAATTCTATAGTTCAAAAAAATTAACTATTTTTGCTGTATCAAGTATTTTAGATTTGCCAAAAGAAACAGTTAGAAGAAAAATAACATATTTAAAAAAAAAGAAACTAATAAATCACACCACTAAACTAGGTCTCTTACCTCACGAAAAACTTGAGGATTTAATGAAACCTTTTGCTTCTAAAGAAATAAGTTCTCTTTCTAAATTTCTACAGCAATTAAAAAAACATAAAACTTTAGATCAACTTATAAATTTTAAAGATTGATGACTATAAATTATAAATCAATTGCAATAAAATTAAAGTTTGATAAATTTTAAAGATTGATGACTGTAAATTATAAATCAATTGCAAAAAAATTAAAGTTTGAGGGAAGAGCTTTTATCAATGGTAAATATGTTAATGCTATTGATGGAAAAAAATTTGAAACTTTAAATCCTGCTACTGGTGAAAAACTTTGTACTGTTGCAAAGTGCAACCATAAAGACGTGGATTTAGCTGTAAAGGTTTCAAGAAAAGCTTTTAATAGTGGCATTTGGTCAAGAAGTTCTCCAGAACATAGAAAGGAAGTTTTATTAAGATTTGCAGAATTACTTAGAAAATCAGGAGTACAGAATTCAGTTTTAGAATCTGTTGATACAGGAAAATTAATAACAGATTGTATTAATGAAGTTGCTAACGACGCTCCAATGCATTTTCAATGGTATGGAGAATTAATAGACAAAGTTTTTGGTAAAGTTGGTCCAACTGAACCATCGATAACTAGTTTAATTGTGAAAGAGCCAATAGGAGTTGTTGCAGGAATAGTTCCTTGGAATTTCCCTTTAATGATGGCTGTTTGGAAAATGGCCCCAGCTCTTGCTGCGGGCTGTTCTGTGATTATTAAACCAGCTGAAGATACACCGCTTACCGCAATTAGAGTTGCTAAAACTGCTCAAGAAGCAGGAATACCTGATGGAGTTTTAAATGTTCTACCAGGTTATGGTGATGTTGGAGAAGCTCTAGGTCGACATAAAGATGTTGATGCAGTTTCTTTCACAGGTTCAACAGAAGTTGGTGGATATTTTTTAAAGTATTCAAGTGAAAGTAATTTAAAACCTGTTGCTCTAGAGATGGGTGGTAAAAGCCCATTTATAGTTTTAGAAGATGCTAAAATTAATGATGACTTAATTGATAATGCAATAAATTCAGCATTTTGGAATGGTGGACAAAACTGTTCAGCAAATATGAGGCAGATAGTTCATAAAAAAGTTAAAGATGAGTTTTTAGATAAAGTTATTAAAAGAGTTAAAAAATTAAAAGTAGGTGATCCATTAGATTTAAAATCTAATATGGGATCTATGATTTCAAAAAACCATCTAAAGACAGTTGATGGATATATTCAAAAAGGAATTGATGAAGGAGCTAATTTATTATCTGGTGGAGTTTCAAATAATAAACAAAAAGGTTTCTATGCAAAACCAACATTATTTGATGGATTAAAAGAGAATATGACTATTGCACAGGAAGAGATTTTTGGTCCAGTATTAGGAGTATTGACTGTTAAGAATGATGATGAAGCTTTAAAAGTTGCTAGTAACTCAAAATATGGTTTGCATGCTAGTGTCTTTACCCAAGATATAAATAGAGCGTTCCATTTAGCTAAAAGTTTACCTTGTGGAACTGTTTCAGTGAATACTTTCTCAGAGGGTGATATTAAAACTCCATTTGGTGGTTACAAACAATCAGGATCACTTTCAAGGGACCAAGGTACAGAAGCACTTAATTCTTTTCTTCAAACAAAAACAATTTGGATTAGCCATTCTTAAGTAAAAGATATTAAGTAAAGAGAACAATTTGCATACCAGTTTCCCCAAAATGGACGTCCAATTTCTTTGACTCATCTTTGCTAATTTAGTTTAATTAATTTTTAAATAAATAAGGGGATAATAATGAAAATAATTAAAACAACATTTGTGGCTGGTTTAATTTCTATTTTTGTAACTTTTTCATCATTTGCGGAAAAAGTTAAAATTGGAGATCCAGGCTGGACAGGTGCAACAGCTATTGCAAACTTATTAGCAGCAGTTGTAACAGACAAAATGGGTGGAGAAGCAGAACTTGTTCCTGGGAATAACACTGCAATCTACGGTGCAATTGATAGAAGTAAAGGTGAAATAGAAGTTCATCCTGATATTTGGTTGCCAAACCAACAGGCTTATACCAATGACTTAGTTCCAAAAGGAACTTTGAAATTAAGCAGTAAACCATATGAAGGAAACCAAGGTTATTGCGTTTCTCAACAGTTCGCAAAAAAAATGAATATTACTGCAATTGAAGATTTAGGAAGACCTGAAGTTGTTAAAGCTATGGATAGTGATGGCAATGGCAAAGGTGAATTCTGGATTGGTGCAGATGGTTGGGCTTCAGCAAATGTTAACCAAGTTAAATTAAGAGACTATGGTTTATATGATGCAGGTATTGAGCCAATCAGAGCAGCAGAAGCAGTTAAAAATGCAAGAGTTCTTGACTCTATTAAAAAAGGTGAAGGATATGCATTTTATTGTTACAAACCACATGCAATTTGGGGAATGGCTGATGTAGTTATGTTGGAAGAGCCAAAATTTGATCCAGCTAAATACAAAATGGTACAACCTAAAGAAGATGCTGACTGGTACAAAAAATCTTATGTTGCTTCAAAAGATGCACTTAAGCAAATTCAAATCGGTTGGGGAACTTCTTTAGAAAGTAAATCTCCAGCTATTGTTGAATTCTTTAAGAACTTTCAATTAACAGCGGATGATGTATCAGCAATGGCTTATGCTATTTCAGTTGAAAAAAAACAACCAGCTGATGTTGCAAGAGCTTGGATGGAAGCTAATAAATCAACAGTTGACGGTTGGTTAGGTCTTTAATCTAAATAAATTATCTATACTCGGCAATTTTATATTGCCGAGTATATCTTCCTTTAATAAAAGAGAGTTAAATGGATTCATCTGAATCAGCTATTAAAATTGAAAATGTTTGGAAAGTGTTTGGCAACACTTCAGTAGAGGCTTTAGATGCAATTCAAAATCAAAAAATTTCAAAAACTGAAGCTTTAGAAAAATATAATTCAGTCATTGGTGTATCTGATGTTTCTTTCGATGTTAAACAGGGTGAGATATTTTGTGTAATGGGGCTTTCAGGTAGTGGAAAATCTACTTTAGTAAGACATATTAACAGATTGTTAGAGCCAACATCAGGAAAAATTTTAATTAATGGCCAAGATGTAATGACACTTGATAGAGAAAATTTACAAGAATTAAGGAATAAAAAAATTGGTATGGTTTTCCAGAATTTTGCCTTAATGCCTCATAGATCTGTTGTTGACAATATTGCAATGCCTCTTGAGATAAGAGGAATAAGTAAAAATGATAGATTGGATGCTGCAAATAAGATTTTGGAAATTGTTGAATTACAAGGTTGGGGTAACAAATTTGCACACGAGTTGTCAGGAGGGATGCAACAAAGAGTGGGGCTTGCAAGAGCTTTAGCGGCTGATCCTGAATTTTTATTAATGGATGAACCTTTTAGTGCACTAGATCCTTTGATTAGAAGACAACTTCAATCTGAATTTATTAAACTTTCAAAACAAATGAAAAAAACAACTGTCTTTATAACCCATGATCTAGATGAGGCGGTAAGAGTAGGTCACCGTATTGCAATTATGAGAGATGGAAAAGTAATTCAGGTTGGAACTCCAGAAGAAATTGTAGTTAGCCCAGCTGACAATTATGTTGCTGATTTTGTAAAAGGAATTTCTAGATTAAAGGTTGTTCAGGCAAAATCAATTATGCAACCAATAGAAAGTTTTGAAAATAAAAATGGTAAATTATCTAGTGGTTTAGAAAAAGTTGATGAGTACGATTTATTAAGTAAACTTATTGAAACATCCGCATCAAAAGATAAACCAATTTTAGTTCAAAATAGTAGTAATGAAACTATTGGCGTTATTTCGCAATCAGATCTTTTAAAAGCAGTTATTGAAGGAGCGGATGGTGAATAAAGAGCTTAATAATCCATCTAGATCAGAATTGATAACTGATTTTGTAAAAACTAATCCAGAATATTATATTAAGAAATTCCAACAAATTGGAAGTAAACCAACATTTTCTTTTTCTTTTAATTTATATGCTGCAATTTTTGGACCTATTTGGTTTGGTATGAGAAATATTTGGAATTGGGCATTAACGTTTTTAATTATTGAAACTTTTTCAGTAGTACAAATTATAAGAGGTTTATTTGGGAATATTACAGCTGAAGCTGTTCAAAAAATTGAACAAGTACAATCAACCATTGCATTTAGAAATAAACAATTAGAGGCAGCAATTACAAATAACCCTGATAAGGTTGATGTATATAAGCGAAATATTAAATCCTTAGAAGATGCCATGCAAGGATATATAGATGAAGTTAGTCGAATTGAAGCTTCAGCTATTTGGATTACTATTTTTGGTATAGTTTTATTAATCTCAATTAAAATCGTCCAAGGAGTTCTTGCAAATTCTAAATTAGAAAAAAGATATTCAGAGTGGCTATCTGATAAAACGATTAGTCCTGGTATGCAGACTAAAAATTATATTTTAAGTACTACTTTTACATCTGTAATAATGTTTTTTTCAGTAGTTCACTATAGTTTTCCTGGGTTAATTATAATAATGAATGAATTCCCAACTCATCCAG
Source organism: Pelagibacterales bacterium SAG-MED46 (assembly GCA_014653455.1). Classification (GTDB taxonomy): domain Bacteria; phylum Pseudomonadota; class Alphaproteobacteria; order Pelagibacterales; family Pelagibacteraceae; genus Pelagibacter. Next base: position 87,158 of record JACWEN010000001.1, read on the forward strand.
ATATAAGATTAACATCAATAGCTTGGGTTGAAAAAATATTTAATTATGCAGTCTTAAAAGGAGATGCATTATTTACAGCTATTACTATAGGTATCAGGTCAGTTTTAGACTTTTTAGAATTGTTATTTGTTAAAACTCCATGGATAGTAATTATTACTGCAATAGTAACTTTAACAGGGTTATCTGCTGGACCTAGAGCCGCAATATATTCAGCTGGGTTTTTATGCTACATGGGATTTTTAGGTTTTTGGGTAAAAGCAATGACTACTCTAGCTTTACTTGGTACAGCTGCAATATTGAGCATTGCTATTGGTATACCTCTTGGAATTTTTTGTGCGAGACGTCAAAGATTTTATTCAATGATAAGACCCATCATGGATTTTATGCAAACAATGCCAGCATTTGTATTTATGATTCCGGTTATTGCTTTTTTTGGAACAGGTAAAGTTGCAGCTGTAATAATTACAATGATTTTTGGTGGAACTCCCGTTGTAAGATTAACTGTACTTGGATTGAGAGGAGTTCCAGAAACAATCAGAGAAGCTGCAATTGCATATGGAGCAAGCAAATGGTATTTACTTAGAAAAGTAGATTTACCTCTAGCAACACCCTCTATATTAGCAGGTGTTAATCAAACTGTAATGTTAAGTTTAGCAATGGTTGTAGTTGCATCTCTAATTGGCGCAAAAGGTTTAGGTCAAGATGTTCTTGAAGCACTTCAGTATGCAAATGTAGGGCAAGGTATTCTTGCAGGTGTTGCAATATTATTTGTAGCATTAATTTTAGATAGGGTTGTTCAAGGTAAAAAAAGAGTTTAAAAAAACTTAATGGAATATTTATTGTTAGGTTTTTTTACTGGTTTAAGTCTTATTCTAGCGATAGGTGCTCAAAACATTTTTGTTATAGAACAGGGTCTAAAAAAACAACATGTTTTTTTAGTTTGTATAGTTTGTTCAATATCAGACTTTATCCTGATATTTTTAGGAATATTTTTATTTCATTATTTTACTCAATATTTTAATTCAACTATAGAATTAATATTTAATATTTTATTAATAGTTTTTTTACTTCATTTTATTTATTCAAAAATAAAGAATTATAATTCAACTATTAATTTTAATAGTGAAACAAAAAATATTACAAAATTAAATGTTTTATTAAAAACTCTTGGGTTTACTTATCTAAACCCACATGTTTATTCCGATACTGTATTTTTTCTTGGAAATTTTTCAAAAAACTTATTAATAAATCAAAAAGTTTTATTTGGATTAGGAGCCTCTATATCTTCTTTTTTGTTTTTCTTTTTAATTGGATATTTATCTAAATTTTTATCTAAATATGCTCAAAATCAAAAAATTTGGAAAGTAATAAATATATTTATAATTACTTTTATGAGTTTTTTAACTTTTTATATTTTTTTAGAAATAATTTAAACGTTACAAGACATATCTTGTCCACAGCATAATGGTGATTTTATTTTACCATGATCATTAGGACACTTCGATATTTGTACTTCATTCCCATCATCTAATTTAAGCATGTCATTAACTAAAGGCTCATTGCATTTTCCACAATTAGCATTAACTGACATACCACATTTTGAGCATTCATAAGTATTCATAAAAAATCCTTTTATGTTAATTGCTTTAGTTGATAGAATATTACAATATTTAAATATTAATTGAACGAAATAATCAGTCCCTATGAGCAAAATTCATATAAGTGATACAGGTCAAGGTTTCCCGCTAGTATTAGTTCATGGTTATTTAGGCTCTTCAGAGATGTGGTGTCTTCAAAGAGATTATTTATCAAAGTTTTTTAGAGTGATATCGCCTGCCTTACCTGGTTTTGGAGAGAGTCATGAAGCACAATCTCTAGATTCAATTAATGATATGGCTAAATTTGTAATTAATATTATTGATGAAAAAAAAATTGATAAATTTAATTTGCTAGGTCACTCAATGGGTGGAATGATAGTTCAAGAAATAGCTAAATTAGCAGGAGACAGAATTAATAAATTAATCTGTTTTGCAACTGGTTCTATTGGTGAAATACCAGGAAGGTTTGAACCAATAGATGAGACTAGAAAAAGACTTGAAGAAGAAGGTGCTGACGTTTCATTTTCAAGAGTTCCCAAAAAATGGTTTATCAAAGGAGATAAAGATAAAAATTATTATTTATGTGCAAATGCAGTTCAAAATGTTTCATCTGAAACTGCTGACAATGCATTGGTGGCTATGAAAACTTGGAGTGGAATAGAGAATTTAAAAAATATTAAAAATGAAACTTTAATAGTATGGGGCGACAAAGATATTTCTTATAATTTTGAGCAAGTAGATACTTTAAATAAAAATATAAAGAATAGTAGATTAGAAATTTTTAAAGGATGTTGTCACAATGTACATTTAGAGCAACCAGATAAATTTAATATATTAATAAAAAATTTTTTAGATTAATGTTATTGAAATAAAATGAATTAAAATGGCAAATATAAAATTTAATAGAGTAAATAAATCATTTGGTTCAAATAAAATTATTACAGATTTTAGTCTTTTAGTAGAAGAAGATGAATTTCTTGTTTTAGTGGGACCATCGGGATGTGGTAAATCAACATTATTAAGAATGATTGCTGGCCTTGAAAAAATTGATGATGGGGAAATATATATAAATGATCAAAAAATAAATGAACTTCATCCTTCAAAAAGACAAACTGCAATGGTCTTTCAATCTTATGCACTTTATCCCCATATGAATGTTTATGAAAATATGTCATTTGGTTTAAAAATAGAAAAAAGACCTAAAGAAGAAATCAATTTAAAAGTAATGCAAGCAGCAAAAATTTTGAAAATAGAAGAACTTTTGAAAAGAAAACCAAAAGAATTATCTGGAGGTCAACGACAGAGAGTTGCAATAGGAAGAGCTATTACTAGAAATCCTAAAATATTCTTATTTGACGAACCTTTATCAAATTTAGATGCAGCATTGAGAGCAGAAATGAGAGTTGAAATTTCAAAATTACATAATCAAATAAAAACTAATATGATTTATGTAACACATGACCAAGTAGAAGCAATGACTTTAGCAGATAGAATAGTTATTTTAAATCATGGAAATATTGAACAGGTCGGAACTCCTGAAGAAATTTATAACGATCCAGAAAATATTTTTGTTGGTCAATTTATTGGTTCACCGAAGATGAATATTTTGGAAATTAATGAAGAAAATGTAATTTCAGAAAATATAATTAAAATATTAGATAACGATGTTCAATTTGATAAATTAAAACTTAAAAAATCCAAATATTTTATTGGGATTAGACCCGAACACTTAAAAGTAAACCAAAAAACAAGTTTTACTTTTAATTCTGAAATTGAATTAGTAGAAAACCTTGGTAATGAAAAAATTGTCTACATAAAAAAAGATGAACATAACCTTAGCGCAAAAATTCCTAGCAATTCTGAAATTAATAGTCTTATAGGATTTGATGTGGAAAATATTTTTATCTTTGATCAGGATGGTAAAAGAGTAAAAACTTAACACAACCTATAATTGAACTACATATTATAAATTAAATATTTTGTAGTTTTTCTCTGTGTGTATTTTGCATATTTGTTATTTAAAAATAGGTAGCATGCGACCTATTGTCAATCTAATAGGATAAACATAGAAAATATTAAAATATTATGACCATATTGGGTCAAATAATATGTCCATATTAGGTCAAATAAGGAGGTACAATGAGAAATATTATTAAATTAATTTGTGTAGTTACTATTTTTTGTTCAAGTATTGTTTACGCAGATATTAAGTTCTGGACTACAGAAGTTCAACCAGCCCGAATGGCTAAACAAGAAGAAATGGCAAAAGCTTTTGAGGCTAAAACAGGTATTAAAGTTGAAGTAATTCCGATTGAAGAAAAAGATCTTGGAACTAGAACGACTGCTGCTGCTGCTGCAGGGGATTTACCGGATGTGATTTATCATACTTTACAGTATGTTTTGCCTTGGGCTGAAGCGGGTATTTTAGATGTTGATGCCAATAATGATGTTGTAAAATCTCTTGGTAAGAAAACTTTTGCACCAGGTGCACTAAACATGGCAAAATCTGGATCTAAAATTGCTGCAGTTCCAGTTGATGGCTGGACTCAAATGGTTGTTTATAGAAAAGATCTTTTTGAGCAAGCAGGTTTAAAGCCGCCAACAAATTATGCAAACATTACTAAAGCAATAGAGACTTTATCGGGCAATAATATGTATGGTTTTGTTGCTGCAACAAAAACTGATGAAAACTTTATGAGTCAAGTTTTAGAACATGTATTGTTAGCAAATGGTGTTAACCTTGTTAAAAGAGGTGGAACAAAAAAACAAGGAAAAGCTCTTAAAAATTCATTAGAATTTTATAAAATTCTAGCAAAAGCTAGTCCCCCTGGTGAATTATACTGGAAACAGTCTAGAGCATTATACTTTGCTGGAAGAGCTCCAATGATTATTTGGTCACCATTTATTATGGATGAATTGGCTGGATTAAGAGACTCTGCTCCACCTACTTATAATGTTGATCCAACATCAAATGAATTAGCTCAAAAAACTGGTTTTATAACTAATTTTAGTGGACCAAATAATAAAAAAGGTGCTGCTTGGGCTGACATTAGATACATGGGTATTACTGCTGATGCTGATACAGATGAAGCTAAACAGTTCATAATGTATTCAATGGATGAAGGATATACTAGCACATTATCAATAGCACCAGAAGGTAAGTTTCCTGTAAGAAGAGGAAATTCAAGTGATCCAAATGCATTTACAAAAGCATGGAGCAAGTTACCTGTAGGTGTAGATAGAAAGGCTCCACTAACTGACCTGTATTCTGCAGATGTAATAAACAATATAGTTGCAGGTTTGGATACAGCAAGCAGATGGGGAGTTAAAGAAGGAGAGCTTTCTAGAGCATCTAAAATTATTAACGCGCAATTTTTAAATAGAATCACAAGAGAATATATTGACGATCAAATTTCTGTTGATGAAGCGGTTGATAAGATAAATGCAGAGTTAGCTAAATTCTAACAATTTAAATTCTCCAAAAAAGCGGATAAGGTTACTTATCCGCTTTTTTTTTATGAAAGATACACTATCTAACACAGAACGAAAAACTGCATATATACTTACGTTGCCTGCAGTTTGCTTAGTTTTTGCTGTAATTTTATTTCCAATTTTTGCAAATATTTGGATTAGTTTTAAAGAAGTTGAATTAAAAGACATCAGAATTCCTGAACCAAGGGCAAAAAAAATTGTTAAATCTGTTTCAGGAGAGCCCACTAAAATAAAGATTTTATATAAACTAAGAAATAGCTCCTTAATTCAAGAAATAAGAGATGTTTCGTTTCAAGACAAATTTCCAAAAAATTTTAAAACTGAAGAATTAGACTCAAGATGTGAATTTAAAAAATCTATTTTAAAATGCAAGTTTGGTAATTGGCCAGAAAAATATAGAGAAAATTTCCAAGTAGTATTTGAGACAGATGATGGGTCAAAAATAGATAGTAAAAAACTTAAATCAATAAAGCCTAAATTAGAAGGTAAGTCTGATAATATTTTGTTAAACACAAATTTTACACTAAAAAATTTTAAGAAAGTTTTATTTGAGAACGAGTTTGTAGATTTACTACTAACAACATTTTACTACACTTTTTTTGGCACTATTGGTTCAATTATATTTGGTGTCCTTACAGCTCAAATGGTTAATCAAAAATTTTATGGCAGAACATTTATGAGGAGTGTTCTACTTTTTCCATATGTGGCGCCAGTAGTTGCTTTAGCTTATACTTGGGAACTTTTATTAGACCCAACTAGTGGAACACTAAATAGTTTGTTAATAAATTATCAAATTGTTGAAACTCCCATAAATTTGCTTGGGCAAAAATATGTTGAAATAAACATTCTTGGATTTGATTTTAAACTAAGGTTAGCTCTCACAACTGTTATAATGTTTGAGATTTGGAGATATTTTCCACTAGCATTTTTATTTATTCTTGCAAGACTTCAAGCTATACCAAAAGAATTATATGAAGCTGCAGATGTAGATGGAGCCAGTCCCTTTCAAAAATTTTTTAAGATAACTCTCCCACAAATTACAGCAGTCATTTCAATTTTATTTATGATTAGATTTATATGGAATTTCAATAAATTTGAGGATGTTTTTTTACTTACTGGAGGTGCTTCTGGTACTAGAACTTTGCCAATAAATGTTTATCAACAAGGATTTGCAATTTCTGATATTGGAATGGGATCAGCTGTTTCAATGGTAATTGTAGTTTTACTTTTAATGTTTATGTTTTTTTATTTTAAACTTTTAGGGAAGAGAGTAGATGAGAACTAAAAATACAATTATATTTTCACTTATATCTACATTTTTTTTAATATTCTTAATTTCAATTTGGAAAATATTAGCAACTTTACAAGGTTTAAATATCCAAAATTTTAACTTACAGATAATTTTTATTCTTGGTTTTTTAATATCCTTAGCTCATCTCACCATAAGTGATAAAATAAGAAATTTTTATAAATCAATTCTTTTTTCCTTAATTTTTGTAATTTGTGATGGCTATTTAATTCAACAACTACCTATATGGTACAATATAGGAGTATTCTTAATTTTATATTTTTTTGTAAATCAAATTAAAAAATATAACTTTGATAATCTAAAAGAAGAACATTCTACTCAAGTAATTTTTTTTGATTTTTTAACCTTATTTGGAATTTTATTTTTTTCATTTGTAATACTTTTTCCATTTTACATGATGTTAGTTACAAGTTTTAAAACTCAAATGGCTCTATTAGTAAATCCTTTAGATTTTAGCATAAACTTTGGTCAAGATATGAAAGATTTATTTAAATCTTATTTTGTAATTTTTAAATCTTATAAGTTCGGAAAGTATATTTTAACTAGCACAATTGTATCATTAGGAACAGTTATAATAACATTACTTTTTGCAATTCCTGCAGCTTATGCAATTGCAAGACTGAATTTTTTTGGAAGAACATTTCTTTCAACTTCAATATTAATAATCTATATGTTTCCAGCAATAGTACTTGTTATTCCTTTGTATACAGTTTTTAGTCAGCTAGGTTTAAGAAATTCAATTGAGGGATTGTTAATTGTTTATACAGCAACAACACTTCCTGTAGCCATTTATATGTTGCAAGGATATTTTAAAAGTATCCCAAAAGAGCTAGAAGAGGCAGCAATATTAGATAAACTCAGCTGGTTTGGTATTATTTTTAAAATTATTATACCCCTAAGTATTCCTGCTATCTCATCAGTTGCTTTATATGTATTTATGATAGCTTGGAATGAATTTTTATTCTCATTAATGTTTTTAGATAATCCTAATTCATTTACTCTTTCTAGGGCTATACAGTATTTAAGCGGAGATGCAGAAACTCCAAGACAGTATTTAATGGCTGGATCAGTAGTAGTTACATTACCAGTTCTATTTATATTTGTTTATTTTGAGAAATATTTAGTAAGTGGTCTAACAGCAGGAAGTGTAAAAGGTTAATGACTAGTATAATTAAAATTGCTCAAAAAACCTTAATAGGCAATAGAAGAAAAGGTTATACATTGCCAACAAATAATAAGCTCTATCCTGCGCAGTGGAACTGGGATTCAGCTTTTATAGCATTAGGTTATTCTTACTTTAATTTTAATTTTGCAATAAAGGAAATCAAAACTCTTTTGGATGGACAATGGAAAGACGGAATGGTTCCTCATATATTATTTCATGATACAAATACCAATTATTATCCAAATCACACAGCTTGGAATTGTGGAAATAAAATTCGTTCATCTGGTATCACTCAACCACCAGTTCTTGCAAGTATTTTAAAACAAATTTTAGATAAAAATAAAATCAATAAAAAACAACGTTTGGAAATTAAGAAGATTGTAAAGAAAATAAAAAAATTTCATGAATGGTTCATTAAATATAGAGATCCCAAAAAAACAGGTTTAGTATCAATTCTACATCCATGGGAAAGTGGATATGATAATTCTCCAATATGGGATGAGCCAATGAAGAAAGTTGTTGTTGAAAAAAATATAAAATATAAAAGAGCAGATAATAAATTAATCAATCCAGATCATAGACCTTTAGACATTGATTATGATAGATATGTTACAATCAAAAATAACTTAAGAAAAAGCAATTATAATCCCAAAAAATTATATAAATCCTCTTTGTTTAATGTGGTTGATGTTGGTTTCAACTCTATTTTTCTTAGAGCAAATAAAGATCTTGTTTCTATTTTAAAAAATTTTAACTTAGATACTCTTAGTATAAGCAAATACATAAAGATAACTGAAAAAAATATTCTAAAATTGTTTGATAAAAAGAAAGGAAACTTTTTTTCATTAGATATAAAAAATAAAAAAAAAATTGAAATTCCTTCTATTACAAATTATTTTATTTTATTTGCAGATTTAAATAATAGACAGATTAATAATAAATTAATAAAAAATTTAAAAAGACATAACAAGAAAGAAAAGTATTTCTTTTCATCCATAAAGCCAAATCATAAAAGTTTCGAAGAAAAAAGATATTGGAGAGGTCCAGTTTGGATTAATTGTAATTGGATTATATATAAAGGATTAAAAAATAAAGATTATTTATTTTCTAAAAAAATAAAAAATCTAACTATTAAATTAATCGAAAAAAAAGGAATTTATGAATATTATAGCTGTAAAAATGGTAAACCTATGGGCGCAAGTAATTTTTCATGGTCTGCAGCACTTTATTTAGATTTAATATTAAATAAAAATTAATTTGAAAAACCATATTTTCTTAGTCTTACATCACCAGTTCTAGCATGTGCTTCCATTCCTTCGTATCTTGAAATTCTAGCACAAGCAGCCCCAACTGTTTTGGTAGATTCTTTCGTCATTCTCTGAAAACTTAATGTTTTAATAAATTTTCCAACAAAAAGTCCACCAGTATATCTTCCCGCACCTTTTGTTGGTAAAATGTGGTTTGTACCAGAGCACTTATCACCATACGCAACAGTTGTTTCTTCACCAATAAACAATGATCCATAATTTTTTAATCTTTTATGAAACCATTCTAAGTTCTGAGTTTGAACCTCTAAATGTTCAGGAGCATATTCATCACTGATTGTTGCTATTTCCTCATCAGTATCACAAAGAATTACTTCACCATAATCTCTCCATGCAGCTCCTGCATTTTCTCTTGGTAGTTCTGGAAGTTCAGCAATTAACTCTGGAACTCTTTTAATCACATATTCAGCAATTCTTTTACTTGTTGTATACAACCAAGCAGGAGAATTATAACCATGTTCTGCTTGACCTACTAAATCAACTGCTACTAACTCTTCATCGGCTTTATCGTCAGCTATTACAGCTATTTCAGTTGGACCTGCAAATAAATCAATTCCAACTTTACCAAATAACATTCTTTTTGCTTCTGCAACAAATTGGTTACCTGGACCAACAAGTATATCAGCTGGTGCGTTACCAAATAATCCATTAGTCATTGCTGCTATACCTTGAACACCACCTAAATTTAAAATTGAGTCTGCACCACAAAGATCAGCAGTATAAACAATTGAAGGATGAACTCCTACACCCGGTTTTGGTGAACTTGCTACTATAATATTTTTTACACCTGCAACTTTTGCAGTTGTAACACTCATTACAGCTGAAGCTATATGAGCATATCTACCAGCTGGCACATAACAACCTGCTGTATTAACAGGAATTAGTTTTTGTCCTGCAAATAACCCATCAGATAATTCAACCTCAAAATCTTGTCCATAATTTTTAAGTTGTGCTTCAGCAAATTTTCTAACTCTTTCATGTGAAAACTGAATATCATCTTTTGTTTTTTGATCTAAACTTTTTTTAATTTCTTCAATTTTTTCTTTTGAAACGACTACATCACCTTCATACTTATCTAGTTTTTTTGAATATTCTTTACATCCTTCTTCTTTAGTTTGCTCGATATCTTTAAGAATGTTTTCAACAATTTCTCTTGTTTTAGTGTCATCTGAAGAAGATGTTTTTGGTGATTTTTTTAAATACTGTATAGCCATTGATAGTTTCTTTTTATTTTGAAATTATCTTATTAAAGTAAAAGCAAGTTTTATTCAATGATTTAAAAATAAAATCTATAACTAATATTAATACTGACAACACATAAGATAATAACTAGAAAATATAGACTAATATAATTAAATGGTCTCATTTTAATACTTAGAATTAATCTAGAGCAACAACAGCTGCTGCAATAGACGCAAGTCTTGCTTGAGCCTCATCAGAACGACTAGTGATCACAATAGGAACTTTTCCACCAACAACAACACCTGCAGCACATGCGCCCATAAAATAGATCATCATTTTAACTAAAGAATTTCCAGTTTCTACACTTGGAACTAATAGTACATCTGCGTCACCAGCTACTATATTTTTTACACCCTTTATAGCCGCAGATTTTTTTGAAATACTATTATCAAAAGCCAAAGGTCCAAAAACATCAGCATTTAAATTATCTTCCTTTGCAAGTTTTGTAATTTCACTAGCTTCAATAGAGCTTGGAACGCTATCTAAAACTTCCTCAGTTGCTGAAAGAATAGCAACTTTTGGTCTTTCATTTCCTATTCTATTTGAAAAATCTATAACATTTCTTAAAATATGCATTTTAGTTTTCACATTTGGCAAAACATTTAAAGCACCATCAGTAATAATTAATGGTCTATCTTCTTTTGAAGTTGTCATATGCCATATATGGCTAAGTCTAGTTTTGCCAAGCAAGTTATATTCACGTTTTAAAACTTCTTTCATCAAAACATCAGTATGAATATGCCCTTTAACAATGATCTTAACTTTATCTTTACTTGCAAGTTTAGCAGCAATTTTTGCAGTATTATTTTCTACAGGTTCATCAATAATTTCATACTCAGAAATATCCCATTTTAATTGATCGGCACATTTTAAAATTTCTTCTTTATTACCTATAAATATTGGTATTATTAATTTCTCATTAACAGCATCTTGAACAGAAAGCATAGGCAAAGGTAATCCAGCATTAACTATTGCAGCTTTGACACCCTTTTTTTTCTCCGCATAATCAAGTAGATTATTTGGACAAATAATTTCTTTGTTTGAAAGCATAAGTTATAATTATAATTAATTTATTAAATGTATATAGTTCAATTTATAATTTTAGATATTAAATTTGACTAAATGATAAGAGATTTCAACATTAATTTTACTGAAAAAGAAATATTTTCTGTTTATCAAAAAATTAAGGACTATTCATGGGACTCTATCTCTGATTTAAAGGGATGGGATTACGGAACTAACAAAGTATATTTAAAAGAATTATGTGATTATTGGATTAATGAATTTGATTGGCAAAAACATGAAGTTGAACTTAATAAATTTCAAAATTTTGTTTCTAATGTTGATGGTGTAGATATTCATTTTATTAAAGAAAAAGGAACCAGTCCAAATGCAAAACCATTACTATTAATGCATGGTTGGCCAGGTTCAGTCATAGAATTTTTACATATTATTAAAAAACTTGCACATCCTGAAAAATTTGGTGGAAATGAAAAGGATTCTTTTGACGTTATAATTCCTTCATTACCAGGTTTTGGTTTTTCTGGAAAACCAAATAAACCAATTGGTCCAAGAAAAATGGCAGAGATATTAAATAAGCTAATGATAGAAAATCTTGGCTATAAAGATTATATGGCTCAAGGAGGTGACTGGGGAGCGACCATTGCTAATTGGATAGGCTACGATCATTCTAAATTTTGTAAAGCAATACACATAAACTGTCTTACAATGCGTCACCCTAATGGTCCCCAATCAGATGAAGAAAAAAATTGGCAAATAAAGTTTGATAAAGATCAAGTTATGCAAGATGGATACAGAACTCAACAAGCAACCAAACCTCAGTCTTTGAGTTATGGAATGATGGACAGTCCTGTAGGTATTGCTGCTTGGATTATCGAAAAAATGTATTCTTGGTCTGATCTAAAAGACAACAAACTCGAAAGTGTTTATTCAAAAGATACATTGTTAGCAAATATAATGCTTTATATTTTAACAAAAACATTTGACTCAGCTAGTTGGATTTATTTTGGTAGAAGAGAAGAGGGAGGAAGATTTTTTCCAAAGGATTTTAAAAAAATTGAAATTCCTACTGCAGCAGCAATATTTCCAGCTGAAATGTCTGAATGGCCACCGAAATCTTATGTTGAAAGAATATTTAATCTTAAGCAATGGACTGAAATGCCAGCTGGAGGCCATTTTGCTGCATTAGAAAAGCCTGATCTTTTAGTTAATGATATTAGAAAATTCTCAAGAAGTTTAAGGTTTAATCCATATGATGAAAGTGGTGGTCAATCTAATCGTTAAGGACTTTAACATCTTTTTCATCTAAACTTAGAAATACTTCTTCACCAACTTTAAATGGATTATTTGTATCCACAGAAATAACATATAATTTTCCTATTTTAGAATTTAAAATATATTGATAACTGCTACCAACAAAAGAGGCATTATTTATTGATGCTTGAATACAATTATTATTATTGTTAGTTTCAATTCTAATTTTTTCTGGTCTTAAAGCTACAGAAACTGAGTTTTTTAAGTCTTCAGCGCTTTCAATTTTAATGTTCATTTCTGCCAGTTTTAATTCATACGTGTTTGATTGTTTATTAACTATTTCAGCTTTAACAACATTTGCATCACCAATGAAATTAGCAACAAATTTATTTTTTGGAAAATTATAAAGATCTTTTGGACTTCCTTCTTGAGCAATAACAGCATTATTCATTACTATTACTTTGTCAGATATTGCTAAAGCTTCTTCTTGGTCATGAGTTACATAAATTGTTGTAACCCCAAGTTTTTGTTGTATTTCTCTTATATCCTCTCGGACCTGCCTTCTTAATTTTGCATCTAAATTTGAAAGAGGTTCATCAAACAATAATACCTTTGGTTTTAGAACAATTGCTCTTGCAACAGCAACTCTTTGTTGCTGACCCCCAGATAATTCAGAGGGCATTCTATTTTCGTATCCTTCAAGGTTTACCAACTTAAGAGTTTCTAAAGATTTTTGAATATATTCTTCCTTATTTACATTGATCATTTTCAAGCCATACGAAACATTTTCAATTACACTCATGTGTGGAAACAAAGCGTAAGATTGAAATACCATTGACACATCTCTGTCAGTTGCAGGCAATAATGTTACATCTTCATCATCTACTAATATTTTACCACTTGTAGCTCTTTCTAGACCTGCAACAATTCTTAGTGAAGTAGTTTTTCCACAACCAGATGGACCAAGTAAAGTAGTTAAAGTTCCAGCTTCAAATTTACAGCTAACATTATCTACCGCTGTAGTTTCATTAAATTTTTTTGTTATATTTTCAAACTTTACTTCTGCTTTTTTCATTATCCAAAGTTTCCTTGTAAAATTCCAGCGTCTTGATCTCTTCTTCCTAATTTACGTTTTCCTATTATTAGTTGCATCAAAGTAATTGTAATCAACATTACCACAATTAATGCAGATGAGTACACTATTGCAAGGCCGTAGTCATTATTTTCTAATCTTCCTAATATGTATGAAACTGCTAAATCGTAATTTGCACTTACCAAGAAGATAACAGCACTAATTGCAGTCATAGCTCTTACAAAGCTAAAAACTAAAGATGCTGTAATTGCAGGTTTTAATAATGGAAGAATTATATTTCTAAATGTTTGAGAGCTAGAAGCGTTTAAAGTAGATGAAGCTTCATCCAAATGTGGATCAAGCTGATTCATTGAAGCTATTCCTGCTCTGACTCCAACTGGCATATTTCTGAAAACAAAAGCAATTACTAGAATTATCCCAGTTCCAGTCAACTCAAGAGGAGGAACATTAAATGCAAAAACATAACTTACACCAATAACACTACCTGGTATTGCAAAGCTCAACATAGTACCAAATTCAAAAGCATTTTTTCCTTTAAATCTATGTCTTGTTAGAAGATATGCTGTTAGAATTCCAATTGCAGCAGTCGGTAAAGAAGAAATTAAAGCAATTGTAAAAGTTGTATTAAAAGAATTCCATGCAGTACCTGTCCATAAAAAACCTCTATCTTTTACCCAATCAACACTAAAAGCTTCAATATAATGTTTTAAGGTAAAACTATGATCTACTCCCCACATTTCTACAAATCCGCCAAACATAATCATTACATAAATTATAAATGTTAATAAAGCCCACGGAAGTACAGTTGAATATATTACCCATTTTGTTTTTTTTGGAAGTTCTGGATGAACGCCACTATCTCCTTTACCTGAAATTGAAATATAGGATTTTTTTCCTAACCATTGGTTCTGTAAATAAAATACTACCAGAACTACAGACAATAAAATCATAGCTAATATTGCTGCTTTAGTTTCATCATACTGTGCTCCAACAATTGCAAAAAATATTTCAGTAGACAAAACATCATATTCCGCTCCAAGCACCAAAGGGTTACCAAAGTCTGCTAAGCTTTCAATAAAACCTAATAAAAATGCATTTGCAATTCCTGGTCTCATTAATGGCAAAGTAACTGTTTTAAAAACTTGCCATTTAGAAGCTCTCAATGTTTGTGATGCTTCCTCCATTGATGGACTAACACTTTCAACAACACCAATTAAAACCAAAAATGCAATAGGAGTAAAAGCAAGTGTTTGAGCAAACCATATTCCTGGTAGACCATAAATCCATCTAGAAGGTTCGATATCAAACGCCCACTCAAGAAAGGTACTTACTACACCAGTTCTTCCAAATAAAATAATTATTGCTAGACCAATTACAAACGGTGGAGTGATTATTGGTAATACAGATAATATTCTAATTGTTTTTTTAAATCTGAAACTAGTTCTTGCAACTAATAAAGCAAAAGCTAACCCCAAAATTGTTGATGAAAATGCTGTGAGTGTACCCATAGTAACGGTATTCCAAAAAACACCACAAGCATAATCACTATAAAGGCAATCCAACCCCCAAATTCCTTTATTAAATATTTTGTCTGAAAAATTACTTATTTCATATCCACCTTCGGTACCTTTAAAAGCAACTGCAAACATTCTGAAAATTGGAAAAAATACAAAAGTTGAAACTAAAATTATAATACTACCTATACTTCCAACTATAAAATTATCCCCATTTAGCCATCCACGAGCTGACAAACCATGAGTAATATAAAATACAAATGTACAACAAGTTAAAACTGCACCCGACCCAACACCAAATTGATTTTCTACATCACCAAAAATAGATTGTAAAATTTCAAAATTCCATCCTCTTATACCAATAGAAAATCCCTGAAGAAAAAAGTAAAAAAAACCGATTAACCCTGAGTATAAGAAAATTTTAGAATATATCGGATTGTTCTGATTTAATTTAAATGTTGTTAAAGGAAAAATTAATGGAACTAATATCGGTAAAAGCCAATACTTTTTATTTATAAATACTTGAGGTAATAGTGAACCATAATCCTCTAAAGAATATTCTAGTATCCAGTTTATTGAGAAAAACCCGTCACCTGTTACATACCAAGGAAAGATTAGGAAACCCAACCCTCCTATGAGCATCCAACAGATAACGAGCCCTCTCATTAATTCCTAGTATTATCTAGGAATTACAGATACGTCGTTATCCCATTTAGATAACAGGCTCGCTCTAGTACTCTTATCTCCATAAACTTTAAAGTTATAATCAATCAAGTTTATAGTTGATAAATCTGGAGCATCAGGATCAGCTTTGGCCTTAGTATTAGATGGCACTTGCAAAGATTTTCCTGAAGTGAAAACCATAGTTTGTATTGCAGGACTTAAAGCCCAGTCATAAAACTTTTTAGCTTCCTTCATATTTCTTGCACCAGCAATAATACTCATAGATCCTACTTCATAACCAGTTCCTTCAGCAGGAGAAACAGTTACAACAGGCAAACCTTTTTTAGTTTGTTTTACTCCATCATGTTGGAAACAAATACCTATTAAGTTCTCACCTCTACCAGTTGCTTTAATTGGAGCAGAACCTGATTTAGTGTAAGTGTTTATGTTCATATGAAGTGCTTTCATATAATCCCAACCTTTATCCTCTCCAAAGATTTGAAGAATTGTTGCTAAAGTTGTGTAAGCCGTTCCAGATGAATTTGGATTAGCTACTTGAATTTCACCTTTATAAATTGGTTTAGTTAAATCCATCCATGATTTAGGAGCTGGTAAACCTTTTTTTGCTAAAAGTTCTTTATTATAACCAAAACCTAATGCACCAACATAAATACCAACAGATTTATAATTTGCATTTTTTGCTTGATTTTGAGCAGCTGGCAATAAATCATTAAAATGTGATGATTTATATTCGGCAGTCAAATTTTCTTGTGCAGCTGTTAGATGTGGATCACCTGTTCCACCAAACCAAACATCTCCTTTAGGATTTGATGATTCAGCTTTTATTTTTGCAAACGTTTCACCACTACTTGCTCTTGTCATAGCAACTTTAGTACCTGTTTCTTTTTCATAAGCTTGCTCAAGCATTTCACAAACATCAATTTCAACACTACAATACAAAGTAAGTTTTGCAGCAGAGGCTTTGTTTGTTAATCCAAACAAAGTAAACAAAAGAACCAAAGTAATAGAAGTTACACTTATTATCTTTTTCATATTTCTATCTCCTTATTTTATTAATTAAGATTATTACGTTTATTAATTTAATGTTACTTTTTTATTG
>JACWEN010000010.1 GCA_014653455.1 Pelagibacterales bacterium SAG-MED46
GCTCGGGTAACGTTACATCTATTTTTTCTTTTTCTAATTTTTCATTTATTTTTTGTTCTGAAGATCAAATTACGAGTGAGTGTTTAGAAGTAACTAACTTAATTTTAGATATTTATAAGGATCTTGGTTTTGAAAATGTAATATTAAAATATGCAGACAGGCCAGAAGTTAGAGTTGGAGAAGATGAAGTTTGGGATAAAGCAGAAGCTTCATTACTTGAAGCAGTCAAAGCATCAAAACTTGAATATAGTATAAATAAAGGTGAGGGTGCATTTTATGGTCCCAAAATTGAATTTGTTTTAAGAGACGCTATAGGAAGAGATTGGCAGTGTGGAACTTTACAAGTAGACTTAAATTTACCTGGAAGATTGGATGCTTCTTATGTCGATAAAGATGGAACTAAAAAAGTTCCGGTTATGTTACATAGAGCATTATTTGGTTCTCTAGAAAGATTTATTGGAATTTTAATTGAAAACTATGCAGGAAAATTTCCTTTTTGGATATCTCCTTTACAAACTATGGTAATACCTATTTCAGAAGAATTTAATGACTATGCAGTTAAAGTAACTAAAAAGATAAAAAATGTAGGTATTAGTTCTGCAGTAGATTTAAAAAACAATAATTTAAATTATAAAATTAGAGATCATTCTTTAGCAAAAGTACCACTTTTATTAATTTGTGGTAAAAAAGAAGTTGACTCCAATTCAGTAACGATTAGAAGATTAGACTCTAATAAACAAGAAAATATGGATATAGACCAATTTTTAAAAACATTCTCTGCTTTAAATAAAGCACCATCAAACTAAGTGGCAGATTTCAAACAAAACTATTTTCAAAGAAGAACTAAAGATCGAGGCCCAAGATCTAATAATAGAATTTCCTCTCCAGATGTTCAGGTTATAGCAAGCGATGGAGAAAACCTTGGAGTAATAAACACCAATGAAGCTATCTCAATGGCAAAAAACCAAGGATTAGATTTAATTGAAATAGCTGCTAATGCAAATCCACCTGTTTGTAAAATAATGGATATGGGAAAATATAAATATGATGCTCAAAAAAAAGCAAATCTTGCTAAAAAGAAACAAAAAATTGTTTTATTAAAAGAAATTAAAATGAGACCTGTAACCGAAACACATGATTACGAATTTAAAGTAAAAAATGCAAAAAAATTTATTGCAAAAGGAGATAAGGTAAAATTTACAATTAGATTTAAGGGTCGAGAACTTCAACATTCACATTTAGGCAATGAATTGATGGGCAAAATTAAAGAAGATATGAAGGATATTGGTAAGGTAGAATTACACCCGAAGTTTGATGGTAAACAAATGATCATGGTAATTCAGCCTTTATAGGCCTTAATATAGGTTGTAAATATATATCAATCTTTGTATAACACCGCAGAATTATGCCAAAATTAAAAACTAAAAGCTCAGCAAAAAAAAGATTTAAGATATCTGCAAAGGGTAAAGTTATGACTGCCCAAGCAGGGAAAAGACATGGCATGATTAAAAGAACGAATTCTCAAATAAGAAAATTAAGGGGTACAACAACGATGTCAAAACAAGATGGAAAAATTGTTAAATCGTATATGCCTTACAGTTTAAGAGGTTAATAATGGCAAGAGTTAAAAGAGGTGTCACAAGTAAAGCTAAACACAAAAAAGTTTTAAAAGCTGTTAAAGGTCAATGGGGCAGAAGAAAAAATACTATTAGAGTCGCAAAGCAAGCAATGGAAAAAGCTATGCAATATGCCTACAGAGATAGAAGAAATAAAAAAAGAGATTTTAAATCTTTATGGATACAAAGAATCAACGCAGGCGTGAGAGCAGAAGGTATGACCTATTCAAAATTCATTAATGGTCTAAGCAAAAGTGGCATTGCAATTGATAGAAAAATTCTTGCTGAAATTGCTTACGATAGCCCAGAAGCTTTTAAAATAATTGTACAAAAAGCTCAATCAGCTTTAAATTAATCTTCTCTATTGTTTTTATTTCTTAAGGAAATAATCTACCAGTATGTCAGACTTAAAAAATATAAAAGAGAAATATAACACTAAACTTAATAAAGATTTAAGTTTGGAAGAGATAAATCAAATTAAAACAGAACTGTATGGAAAAAATGGTTTAATTTCATCACAATTTAAAAATATTGGATCGATACCTGAAGTGAATAGAAAAAAATTTGCATCAGATCTAAACCAGATTAAAGATGAGTTACAAAATTTAATTCTAGATAAAATAAATGAGATTGAGTCAAAAAAAATAAATGAAAAATTAGAAAAAGAAAAAATAGATGTAACGTTACCCGAGCGATCTTTTGTAATGGGAAAAATTCACCCTGTTTCACAAACAATCGACGAGATTTCATCAATCTTTTCAGAGATAGGTTTTAGTGTAGAAGAGGGGCCAGATGTTGAGAATGAATATAATAATTTTACTGCTTTAAATACACCAGATAACCACCCGGCAAGAGACATGCATGATACATTTTATCTTGATGAGAAAAAAGAAATTTTACTAAGAACACATACATCTCCAGTTCAAATTAGAACAATGTTAAAAGATAAACCTCCTTTTAAAATTATTGCACCTGGCAGAACATATAGATCTGATAGTGATCAAACTCATGCTCCAATGTTTCATCAAGTAGAAGGTTTACACATTGATAAAGATATTAATATGGGTCATTTAAAAGGTTGTTTAAATTATTTCATAAAAGAGTTTTTTGAAGTTGAAAAAATTAAAATGAGATTTAGACCAAGTCATTTCCCATTTACAGAACCTTCTGCTGAGGTAGATATTGGATATGAGGTCCAAGATGGAAAAATTATCATAGGTGAAGGCGATCAATGGCTAGAGATTTTAGGATGTGGAATGGTTCATCCTAATGTTCTTAAAAATGTAAAAGTTGATTCGTCAAAGTTTCAAGGATATGCATTTGGCATTGGTATTGATAGACTCGCCATGCTTAAATATGGCATTAATGATTTAAGAGCATTCTTTGATTGCGATTATAGATGGTTAAATCATTTTGGGTTTGATCCTTTAGATGTCCCAACAAATTATAGGGGTTTAAGTCGATGAAGATAACATTTGATTGGCTAAAAGATCATCTAGACACAAATTTAAAAGAGGATAAAATTGTAAATCAACTCACCAACATTGGGCTAGAAGTTGAAAGTATAGAAGACTTATCAGCAGGTCTTGAAATATTTAAAGTAGCAAGAATTATAAAAACAGAGAAACACCCAAATGCTGATCGACTTAAAGTTTGTGATGTTGATGTTGGTGAAAAAGATTTAAAAAAAGTTGTATGTGGTGCTGCTAACGCAAAAGAGGGATTAATCACTGTATATGCTTCACCAGGGGCTGTTATTCCCAAAAATAAAGTAAAGTTGGTTATAGCTAAAATTAGGGGCGTAACTTCTTATGGAATGCTTTGCTCAGAATCTGAACTAAATTTATCTGATGAAAGTGATGGAATAATAGAATTAAAAGTAGCAAAATATATGAAAAGCATTGGAAAGAGTTATTTTTCAAAATCTGACTCAAATCTTATTGATCTATCAATAACTCCAAATAGACCAGATTGTCTTGGAGTTAAAGGAATAGCTAGAGATCTTGCTGCTTCTGGTTTAGGCAAGATGAAATATATTAAAGAAAAAAAAATTAAGTCAAATTCGAAACAGACTCTAAAAGTAAAAATAAATAAAGAAAAAGGTCAAGGATGTAGTTCTTTTGGTAGTTGTTTAATTACTAATGTAAAAAATACTGAAAGTCCTAAATGGCTTAAAGATAAATTAGTTTCAATTGGTCAAAAGCCAATTTCAGCAATAGTTGATATAACCAACTATGTAATGTTAGATATCAATCGTCCATTGCATGCTTACGATGCTGATAAAATAGACAGAGGTATCATAGTTCGAAACTCAAAATCTGGAGAAAAATTCACTGCTTTAGATAATAAAAATTATAAGTTAGATGAAGGGATGTGTGTAATTAGTGATAATACTGGTGTTCTTGGATTAGGTGGAATTATTGGAGGCACAAGGACTGGTACTGAATTAGATACTAAAAATATATTATTAGAGTCTGCCTATTTTGATCCTAGGTCAATAAGAAGTACGGCAAAAAAACTAAACCTTGATACGGAGGCAAAATTTAGGTTTGAAAGAGGTATTGATCCATTATCTATTGAAGATGGCTTGAATAAAGCTGCATCATTAATTAAAGAAATTTGTGGTGGTGAAATTAGTAAAATTGATATTCAAAAAATTGAAAATTATAAAATCAAAATAATTAAATTTGATCCTAATTTATTTGAAAAAATATCTGGGTTTAAAATTTCTAATAAAGATATGCTTAAAATATTAGAAGACCTTGGTTTTAAAATTAAAAAAGAAAAAAAATATTTAAAGTTAACAGTCCCTTCTTGGAGGCCTGATATTTTAGAAGAAATAGATATTGTTGAAGAGTTAGTAAGAATAGCTGGTTACGATAAGATAAAAATTATAGATCCAATTAAAAAAAGAATTCAATCTACTCTAACGCAATCTCAAAAGTTATTTCATTTTTTACAAAGAGCAGTTGCCTCAAAAGGTTATTTAGAAGTAATAACCTGGTCTTTTGCAGACTCAAATTATAATGATCATTTTAAAGGAACAAATAAAGAAATTAAAATTGTAAACCCTATAAGTTCTGAATTAGGAGTCTTAAGAAACTCGATCTTCTCAAATTTAATTATGTATATTAGTAAAAATTTAGATAGAGGTTTTAAAGATTTATCGATATTTGAAATAGGTCCTATTTTTAGTGGCTCTAATCCAGGTGAACAAAGTACGGTCGTTTGTGGTTTATCAGTAGGTAAGAAATTTAGATCATCTTGGATTGATAAAGAGAGAAATGTAGATTTATTTGATGCTAAAAGAGATGTGGTCCAAACTTTAGTGGAGGCAGGTTATAATTCTGATAAATTTTTTATAGATAGTGAAACACCAAATTATTATCACCCTGGTAAGTCAGGAAGATTGTTTTTAAACAGGGGAAAAGACCAAATTGCAGCTTACTTTGGTGAAATTCATCCCAATATATTAAAAAAAATAGATATGAAATTGGATGTTCTAGTTGGATTTGAAATTTTTTTAGATAATTTAAAACTTCCTAAACAATCATTAAATAATCAAAAAATGAAATTTACTTTTTCAGATTTTCAAAAATCAGAAAGAGATTTTGCATTCATAGTAAATAAAAGTGTAAAAGCACAAGAACTAATAAATACTATTGCAAGTGTAGATAAAAACTTAATAAGTAATATAAAAGTATTTGATGTTTATGAGGGTGAAAATATTCCACAAAATCAAAAATCTGTTGCAATTAGTGTAACAATTCAATCTCGAGAAAAAACATTAAATGATAATGATCTAGAAACAATTAATAATTTAATAATCAAAACAGTTGAAAATAAAACTGGTGCAAAGATACGTTCGTAAAGTAAATGAACACGATTGATAATATTAGAAATTTTGCAATCATTGCACATATTGATCATGGTAAATCTACTATAGCAGATAGAATAATTCATAGTTGTGGTGGACTTACTGAAAGAGAAATGAAGGCACAAGTTTTAGATTCAATGGATATTGAAAGAGAAAGAGGAATTACCATCAAAGCACAGACTGTAAAACTTAATTATAAAGCAAAAAATGGTAAAAATTATATTTTAAACATCATTGATACTCCGGGTCATGTAGATTTTAGCTATGAAGTTAGTAGATCCCTATACGCTTGTGAAGGATCAATATTAATTGTTGACAGTACCCAAGGAGTAGAAGCCCAAACGTTAGCAAATGTTTATCAAGCGATAGATATTAATCATGAAATAGTACCGGTACTAAACAAGGTAGATTTACCTGCATCAGATTTAGAGAAAACAAAAAAACAAATTGAAGAAGTAATAGGAATAGATACAGAAGGTGCTATTCCTTGTTCTGGAAAAACTGGAGAAGGTATAGATAATATTTTAGAACAAATAATTAATGTTTTGCCAGCCCCTATCGGAGAAAATTCATCTGATTTAAAATGTTTATTGGTTGATAGTTGGTATGACACTTATTTAGGCGTCGTTATTCTTGTTAGAATTATTGATGGAAAACTCTCAAAAAATATGAAGATTAAAATGATGTCTACTAATCAGGAATATATTGTTGAAAAAGTAGGCGTATTTACTCCAAAACCCATTGATATAAATGAATTAAATTCTGGTGAAATAGGATTTATTACAACTGGAATAAAAGTTTTATCTGAAACAAAGGTTGGGGATACAATTTGTGATGCTTTACGTCCTCTAAAAAAAGCTTTGCCGGGTTTTAAACCAAGTAAACCGGTTGTATTTTGTGGATTATTTCCAGTAGATAGTTCTGAATATCAAAAACTCAAGGATGGATTAGCCAAACTTCAGTTAAATGATGCTAGTTTTTCATTTGAACCAGAGTCATCTTCTGCACTGGGTTTAGGGTTTAGATGTGGATTTTTAGGATTACTTCATTTGGAAATTGTAACAGAGAGATTGGAAAGAGAATTCGATGTTAACTTATTAACTACTACACCGGGTGTCGTATATAAAATTTTTATGAATAATGGAACTGTTGTTGATCTTCATAATCCTTCAAGTTTACCAGATCCAACTTTAATAAAATTCATTGAAGAGCCATGGATAAAAGCAACAATAA
The DNA here is from genome assembly GCA_014653455.1 of Pelagibacterales bacterium SAG-MED46. GTDB lineage: Bacteria > Pseudomonadota > Alphaproteobacteria > Pelagibacterales > Pelagibacteraceae > Pelagibacter. Next base: position 6,727 of record JACWEN010000010.1, read on the forward strand.
TTACTCCTGATCAATATTTAGGGTCAATAATTAAGATGTGTCAGGATAAAAGGGGTATCCAGACTAATTTAAGCTATTCAGGTAATAGAGCTGTAGTTAATTATGAGCTACCATTAAATGAAGTTGTTTTTGATTTTAATGATCGATTAAAATCAATGACAAGTGGTTATGCAAGTTTTGACTACGAAATTATTGAACATAGAGAAGGAGATTTAGTAAAACTTGGAATTTTGGTTAATGCAGAACCAGTAGATGCTTTAGCAATGATGATACATAAAGATTTTGCTCAAAGAACTGGTCGTGATGTATGTGAAAAACTTAAAGATTTAATTCCTAGGCACAATTTTATGATACCAGTTCAAGCTGCAATAGGTGGTAAGATTATAGCTAGAGAAACCATAAAAGGTTTTAAAAAAGATGTCTTAACAAAAATTCATGGTGGTGGCGCAACTGATAGAAAAAGAAAACTTTTAGAAAAACAAAAAAAAGGAAAAGCTAGATCCAAGCAATTTGGTAGAGTGGAAATACCACAAGAAGCATTTATAGGAGTATTAAAAATTCAAAAGGAGTAATTTATCTATGAAAAAACTTAATTGGGGAGTAATTGGCTTAGGAAATATTGCTCAAAAGTTTTTAGACGGTTTCTCAGGTGTTCAAAATTCAAACCTGTTAGCTATAGCGAGCAAAAGTCCTACAAAATTGGTAAATTTTAAAAAACAATTTAATATTAAAGAAGAGTTTGTTTATAATGAATATGAAGATTTAATTAATTCTAAAGATATAGATATAATTTATATTTCTCTACCCAACTCTCTTCATTATTATTGGATAGAAAGATGTTTAAAAAATAAAAAAAATGTTTTAGTTGAAAAACCAGCAACATTAAATTTTACTGAAGCAAAAAATTTAGAAAAAATATTTTTAAAAGAAAATTTATTTTTTGCAGAAGCATTCATGTATAGATATGATCCACAAATTGAAAATATAATTAAGATCATTAAAGAAAATGAAATTGGAAATTTGCTAAGCATGGAATCTTCATTTGGAGTAAATATTATGACTAAAAAAAAATTTTTTTTTTTAAAAAAGAATAGAAAAATTGATAAAAATAGCAGACTTTTTAACCCTAAATTGGGGGGAGGGTGTGTATTAGATCTAGGTTGTTATCCAACTTCTCTTAGCTTGTTAATAAGTTCTTTAATTAAAAATATTGATTATCAGGATTTTAAAATGAAAAATTTAAAAAAAGAGATTGGGCAAACTGATGTGAGCATTGACGCAGAAATGGAAATAATTTTTGATAATTTATTTAGTTCAAAAGTAAAGGCATCTTTTAAAAAAGATCTTGGTAATAATACTATAATAAAAGGTGATAAAGGAGATATTATTGTAAATAATACTTTTCTCGGTATTAAGGATATACAGATAGCTCTAAAGGACAAATCTTATGAAATTAAAAATTTACCTCTTCAAAATATGTTTTCTAATCAAATTGAAAATATAAGTAAAAGCATCTTAAATGGATCAAATCAAGCTATATTTCCAGGAATGCAATTTCAAGAAACTTTATTAAATATGAAAATTTTAGATAATTGGAACAATGCGTAGAAATAAGATTATTGATTGCATTACTTTTTTTGATAACAATTTTATGTTTGATATTCGCTATAATATTTTAGCTGATTATGTAGATTATTTTGTCATATGTGAGTCCAAATATGATCACACAGGTAATTTAAAAAAAAAGAATTTTTTATTAAAAGAAAAATACGATACTGGAAAAATTAAATATATCTTGTTAGATAGACCGTTCCCTAAAGATACTAATAGATGGCAAAATCAGGCCATACAAAGAGATTTTATATTAGAAAATCTAGATTTTACATCAGATGAAGACTTTATTTTTTTTTCTGATCCAGATGAAATTATTAGACCTGAGTTATTAAAAAATTTTGATTTAAAAAAAAAATTTGGAATTTTTTTGCAGGATTGTTTTAATTATAAGATTAATCTTTTCAATCCATACGAGTCTCCATGGGAAGGCACTAGAGTTGCTAAAAAAAAAAATTTAAAATCTATAGATTTTTTAAGGCAAAAAATTTTAGTTAAAAATTTAAAATACAATTTTTTAAGAATTGATAAAGAAAAAAGTATTCAAGTATTTGAAAAGGCAGGGTGGCACTTCAATAATCTAATGTCTCCAAAAGATATATCTTTAAAATTACGAACATTTGCACATCAAGAATATTCAGGAAAAGAGTTTACATCAGAAGAAATTATAAAAAATAAAATTGAAAAAAAAATAGATTTATTCAATCGTGGACATACTTATAGAATTTTGGAACTAAATAATGATTTCCCAAAGTTTATTTTAGATAATTTAGTAAAATTTAAGGAATTTATTATTTGAATTATATGGAGAGATGGCCGAGTGGTTGAAGGCGCACGCTTGGAAAGCGTGTAAAGGAGTGATCCTTTCATGGGTTCGAATCCCATTCTCTCCGCCATTAAATTAGGCTTAATTTTCAGGGTTCATTTATGATCTAATAGTTTTTTTTATGAAGATAAATAAGCATTTTTTTAAAAAAATGTTATAATTATTTTTTCCTTAAACTAAAAAAATGACAAATAAAAATACATATCAAGCAGATGCAATCAAAGTTTTAAAAGGTCTTGAGGCTGTAAGAAAAAGACCTGGGATGTATATTGGTGATACAGACGATGGTACGGGACTTCATCATATGGTTTATGAAGTTGTTGATAATTCAATAGATGAAGCATTAGCAGGTCATTGTAAAAATATAAATGTTAAGATTAATTATGATGGAACCATTACAGTCAACGATGATGGGAGAGGAATTCCTGTTGACATGCATAAAGGTGAAAAAAAATCAGCTGCTGAAGTTATTATGACTCAGCTGCATGCGGGAGGTAAATTTGATCATGACTCTTATAAAGTTTCTGGAGGATTGCATGGAGTCGGTGTTTCAGTTGTAAATGCCCTTTCAGAAAAGTTAAAACTTGAAATTAATAGAGATGGAAAAAAACATTTTATAGAATTTAAAGATGGAGAGGCAAAATCACCTTTAAAAGTTATAGGAAAATCCAAACAAACTGGAACACAAATAACTTTCTTACCATCTAAACAGATTTTTTCATCAATTAAATTTAGTGCAAACATTTTGATTAAAAGAATGAGAGAATTGGCATTTTTGAACAAGGGTATTAAAATAATTTTTATAGATGCTAGCCAAAAAAAAGAAAAAATATCTGAATTTAAATTCGATGGAGGTGTTATTGAATTTGTTAATTACTTAGATGAAAAAAGAGAAAAATTAATTAATAAAAATGGAAATGATTTATTTAAGAAACCAATTTATATAGAGGGAAAAAAAAATAATGTAGATTTAGAGTGTTCTTTAAAATGGAACGCTAGCTATTCAGAAGATATTTTTCCATATACAAATAACATATACCAGAAAGATGGTGGAACACATTTATTAGGTTTTAGAAGTGCTTTAACAAGAGTAATAAATAAATATGCTAATGAACACAATCTATTAAAAAAAAATAAGATAGCAATATCAGGAGATGATATTAAAGAAGGTCTAACATGTGTTTTATCTACTAAAATTCCTGACCCAAAATTTTCATCACAAACGAAAGATAAACTTGTTTCTTCAGAAGTAAGAATGATCGTAGAAACAGTTATTAATGAAAAATTATCTATATGGTTTGATCAAAATCCAACAGTCGCTAAGATAATTTTAGCAAAAGTTATTCAAGCAGCTACGGCACGAGATGTTGCAAGAAAAGCTAGAGAAAATGTCAGACGAAAAGGAGCTCTTGAACTAAGTGGTCTTCCAGGAAAATTAGCAGATTGTCAGATAGGAAAGCAGGAAGGTACAGAATTGTTTATAGTAGAGGGGGACTCAGCTGGAGGATCAGCTAAACAAGGAAGAAATAGGGCAAATCAGGCTGTATTACCTTTAAGAGGCAAGATTTTAAATACATATGTTGAAGAATTAAAAATAAAAAAAAATGGTAATGGTAATAGTGCTGAACATCAAACAAAAGCTTTATCTAAAATGATTTCTTCAAATGAAATTGTAACTCTAATTAATGCTCTTGGTTTGGATCCAAAAACTCAAGAAATAGATTTAAAAGATTTAAGATATGGTAAAATTATAATTATGACTGATGCCGATGTAGATGGTTCACACATACGTGCACTTTTATTAACCTTTTTTAATAACAAACCTTTTAATAAATTAATTGAAAATGGTCATGTATACTTGGCCCAGCCACCTTTGTTTAAAATTAATAAAGGCTCCAAGGGAATATACATAAAAGACGAAAAAGAGTTAGAAGATTATATTGTTAGTAATAATAAAGAATTTAGAAAAATTAAGAAAGATACTAAGGAATTTAAAAAAGAATTAGATTCAGAAAAATCTAAAATGAATATTCAAAGATTTAAAGGTTTAGGTGAAATGAACCCTGAAGAACTTTGGAGTACAACACTTGATCCAGAAACTCGGAATTTGCTTCAAGTTCAATATTCTAAAGATCTTAAAAAAGATCAAAATTTAATTCACACTTTAATGGGCAATGATGTTGCATTAAGAAAAGATTTTATTATCTCTAATGCTATTAATGTTCAGAATCTTGATATTTAGAAAATGAAGTTTTTTGAAACTTCAAAATATCATTTCTTTAAAAAATCTACCTACATTACTTTAAGATGGATAGGTATAATTGGACAATTAATTTCTGTTAATTTTGTTTATTTTTTTTTAGATTTAAAATTTGATTTTATTACTTCAAATTTGATAATTTTTATAGGAGTTATAAGTAATCTATATTTAATCTATATATATAAAAAAACTCAATTATCAGACAGGTCAGCATTTATTTTTTTAGTAATAGATATATTACAGCTTGGTGTTTTACTTTATTTAACAGGCGGTATTACGAATCCTTTTGCAATTTTCTTATTAATTCCAAGCATTTTTTCATCATCAAATCTAAGCTATCAAACTAATTTTTTATTAGTATTTTTAACCATAATTACAATTATTTTTCTTACTTTCTATTCACTGGATTTACCTTCACCAATAAGCGATCACTTTCATGTTAGTTCATACTATTTTTATTCTATTCCTATATCTTTGATAATTGCTTTAATTTTTTTAAATTATTTAGCGATGGCATTTGGGACACAATCTAGATTAAGAAGAGAAGCATTGTCAAAAATGGAAGAAGTAATGGCTACAGAACACGAACTCTTATCTTTAGGCGGTCAAGCCGCCGCAGCGGCTCATTCACTTGGAACACCCTTGTCCACTATCAAAATAATTACCCATGACCTTATGAAACAATTCAAGGGGCAAAAAGAAATTGAGAAGGATATAGATTTATTGTCCAGCCAAGTAGAGAGATGTAACGAAATTTTAAAACGTTTAACTTTAAATCCAGTAGAAGAAGATGACTTTATTGATAAAGATTTAACAATGAGAGAATATTTAACTGAAATTATTTCTTCATTTAAAGAGATAAGTAAAAAAAAATTTATCTTTAATTTTGATCAATATTCAAATACAAAAAAAATAACAAAATCTATAGAGATTGTTTATGGTTTAAGAAATTTTATTGGTAATGCAAATAAGTTTTCTAAAGAGAAAATTTATATAAATTTAAAAAGCGATAGTGAAATTACGGAAATTACAATAGAGGATGATGGAAATGGTTATCCAAGAGATGTTCTTTCAAAGATTGGTGAGCCTTACTTGAGATCTAGAGAGACTCTAGATAAATCAAAAACTGGATTAGGATTAGGGTTATTTATTGGAAAAACACTTTTAGAAAAAAATTTTGCATTTGTAAATTGTAGGAATTCAGAGACAAGAAGTGGAGCAGAAGTTATCATTAAATGGAATAATAAAGATTTTTTTAATATTTAATGTAATTTTTTTTTGGCATCAAATAAGGAACTTAATTGAGATATCATTACATCCCCCAACTCATTTACGTCTGTAATTTTAATAGCTTTATTATAATATCTAGATACATCATGGCCAATTCCTATTGCTAATACTTCTATTTCAGTCTTATTTTCAATGAACTTAACCATCTTTTTAAGATGTTTCTCTAAAAAATCTCCTGAATTAACTGAAAGTGTAGAGTCATCAACAGGCGCTCCATCAGAAATAACCATCAATATTTTTCTTTCTTCTTTTCTTTTTTTTATCCTATTGTAAGCCCAGGAGATTGCCTCTCCATCAATATTTTCTTTCAATAAACCTTCTTTAAGCATTAGACCCAAATTATTTTTAGCTTGTCTCCAGTGAGTATCTGCACCTTTGTATATTATGTGTCTTAAATCATTTAATCTTCCAGGAGTTTTAGGTTTAGAGTTTTTATTCCACGATTCTCTACTTTTTCCTCCTTTCCAGTTTTTTGTCGTAAAACCTAGAATTTCAACTTTAACAGAACATCTTTCTAATGTTCTGGATAATATGTCAGCACAAATTGCGGCTATAGTAATTGGTCTGCCTCTCATAGATCCAGAGTTATCAATTAGAAGAGTTACTATTGTGTCTTTAAAATCTAAATCTTTCTCTTTCTTAAATGAAAGAGAATTATAGGGATCCATTATGATTCTTGGTAGTTTCGAACTATCAAGCAAACCCTCCTCTAAATCGAATTCCCAAGCTCTGTTTTGTTTAGCAAGTAACTGTCTTTGAAGTTTATTAGCAAGTTTTGTTATTACATCTTGAAAGCCAACCAATTGTTGATCTAAAGTTTTTCTAAGCTTTGATGTTTCATCTGTATTTTCTAAATTTTCAGCTTTTGTAATTTCATCATATTGAGTGGTGTAAATTTTGTAATCAAGATTTATATTATCAATATTTTTTTGAACAATTTGTTCTGAACTTTGTTCATTTGAATCACTATCTGAGAGTTGCTCATCCAAGTTAAAGTCATCAACGTTATAATCAGCATCTAAAGAGGCTTGAGTTTCTTGATTATTGTTTTCATCTTTATTATCTTCTGAGTTTTTATCACGATCATCATTTGATGGATTATCTTGACCTTGGTCTTGGTTTTCCTCTTTTTTTTCATCATCTTCTTCTTTTTGAAAAATATCCATTTCCTCTAAAATCTCTGAAAATCTTGAACTATATTCTTTCTGATTTTCTATATTTTCTTGTAAAAATTTTAAGTGTTTATCTATTGATTTTTCAAAGTCTTTTTCCCAAAAATTTAATATTTTAGTTGTTAGGGTGTTTAATTTAATTTTATGAAAGTTTTTAAGCATATAAAGTTCAAATGCTTCTGAAACAGGAACATCCTCTTTATTTTTTAACTGGTCTCTTCTTTTTTGATTGATTATTTGAGCATAGTTTTCATTAAAATTTTTTGCTATTCCTTTGAGCATTTTTCCACCAAGAGATTCATATCTAATTTTTTCAGCAATATTATAAAGTGATCTTGATGACGTATTTGTAGGTAAATTCTTTCTATAAACTATATCATTAGAAAATCTTTTTTTGAGAGCAGTAGAGTCCGTCTCAGCACGTAATTTAATAAAGTCACTTGGATTACTTAAGTCGTTAATTTCAATAGTATTTAATTCTTTTGATTTTTTATTTCCAGAAGTTTTATCATTTAAAATAAATTCATCAGAAATTACTTTTGCTGTTGATGTTAAAGCAATTCTGAACTTTTCTTTTAAATTATTTTCTTTACTACTCATTTAGATTTGAATATTTATCAATGACTCTGGCAACTCATCACCAAAACATCTTTGATAATATTCTGCGATAGTATTTTTTTCTATATCATCACATTTATTAAGAAAAGTTACTCTAAAAGCATAACCAGTATCTTTAAAAATTTCTGAATTTTCAGCCCAATGCATAACAGTTCTAGGACTCATTACTGTTGAAATATCCCCCGCAATAAATCCTTTTCTTGTTAGAGAAGCAACTTTAATCATGTTAGCAATTTTTTCTTTACCTTTAGTATTATTTAGATTTTTATTTTTTGTTAAGACTATGTCTAATTCTCTTTCAAGACTAAGATAGTTTAAAGTTGTTACGATATTCCATCTATCCATTTGTCCTTGGTTAATTTGTTGAGTTCCATGATATAAACCTGTGGTATCACCAAGACCAACTGTGTTAGATGTAGCAAATAATCTAAAAAATTTATTTTGTTTAATAACTTTATTTTTGTCTAGCAATGTGAAGTTACCTTCAGCTTCCAAAACTCTTTGAATCACAAACATAACATCAGGTCTTCCAGCATCATATTCATCAAAAACAAGAGCTACAGGATTTTGAATAGACCATGGCAAAATTCCCTCATTGAATTGAGTAACTTGTTTACCATCTTCAAGAACAATTGCGTCTTTTCCGATTAAATCTATTCTACTTATATGACTATCTAGGTTAACACGTATGCAGGGCCAATTTAATCTTGCTGCAACTTGTTCTATGTGAGTAGATTTTCCTGTTCCATGATAACCTTGAACTAAAACTCTTTTATTATAAGCAAATCCAGAAATAATTGCTAAAGTAGTATCTCTATCAAATTTGTAGCTTTTGTCTATTTCCGGTACATATTCATTTTTTTTTGAAAAAGCATCCACTTCCATTTCGGAGTCAATTCCAAAAGTTTGTTTCAATGAAATTTTAATGTCAGGTTTTATGTCAAGGTTTGGAGTCAATTTTTTCCCTATATGTATTTTTAAGCTGCGTATAAGCCAAAGTAATTAATTTTAGTTTTTCTTCGTATTTTTTGTTTCCGGAATTCATATCAGGGTGAAATTTTTTGACAAGCACTTTGAATTTATCCTGTATTTTTTTCCATTTTAAGCCCACTGAAACTCCTAAAATACTAAATGCTTTAATATCTTTATGATTAAATTTAAATTGACGCATATGGTCATAATCACCATTAATTTTATCTTTATCTAATTCATCTCTAAGAGTGTTATTCCAAAGAACTTTAAAAAAATTATCAGAGGAGCTAAAGCTTTGGGTAGGTTTATGCCAAATCATATCAGACTTTAAAAAATTTAAAACTTGATCGTCATTCATTCCTGAGAAATAATTCCAATTTCTGTTAAATTCTTTGACATGCTCAAGACAAAGCATTCTGTATTTTTTGCTATTATCTTTTTCAATTGGTGCTTTGTAATTTCCAATTTTATTACAATTTTTCCAGTCACAAATATTTTTCATGATATATAATAATATTTATGGATATAAATGAATTAATTGCAATTGTAAAAAATAAACTAACAAATCAAATTAATATTGAAAATATTTCCATAGAAGATAAATCATTTCTTCATAAAAATCATAAAGGTAATTTAGATGGAAAATTTCATTTAAAGCTCAATATAAAATCTCTTGAATTGAAAAAATTGTCTAGAATAGAGAGCAACAAAATGATTTATAAAATTTTAGATAAAGAACTAAAAGAATTTATACACTCAATTCAAATTTTAATTACCTAACTCCTTTTTTAAAAATAAACTCAAATTATTTCTGGTAAACTCTTTATTGATTAGTGGAAAACCAATTTTTTTTAATAATACAAGATTAATTTTATTTGATTTATTTTTTTTATCTTTAAGCATAAATGTTAAAATTTTATTTAAATCTTTAATTTTAAAAAATTTATTTAATCTAAATTTTAAGTTACATTTATAAATATGCCTCATAATAGAATTATGATCATTTTTTTTAATTAAGTTATTTTTTAAACTAAAATTTAAAGCTGACTTCATTCCAAGAATTACCGCCTCTCCATGATTTAGTTTCTTAGAATAGCCCAAGGTTGCTTCATAAGCGTGTGCAAAAGTATGACCAAAGTTCAAAATTTTTCTCAATTCTTTCTCTTTTTCATCTTTTTCAACAACATTTGATTTAATTTTACAGCTTTCTTGAATAGCTTTTTCAATAAATGGAGAAGAAAGATTAAATATTTTTTTATTATTTATGTTTAAAAAATTATAAAAATTTTTACTAGCAATTAGAGAGTGTTTTAAAATTTCAGCATATCCACAAATTATTTCTCTTTTTGGAAGAGTTTTTAGGAAAAGAATATCCGAAATAACTAAGTTAGGTTGATAAAAACTACCAATTAAATTTTTTCCATATTTGGTATTCACTCCAGTTTTGCCCCCAATAGATGAGTCAACTTGGGATAAAAGAGTAGTTGGTACATTTATATATTTCATACCTCTTTTAAATAAACTAGCAGCAAAACTACTTGTATCACCTGTTATTCCCCCACCTATTGAAATTAAACAATCTTCCCTTGAAAAATTTTTATTAAGCAAGATATCTAAAATTTTATTTACATTATTTATATTTTTATTGGCTTCACTTGCATTAAAAAAATAGATGTATATTTTTTTTTTATTCAAAGATTTTTTTACTTTTGAAATAAATTTTTTTGAGATATTCTTGTCAATAACGAGCAAACATTGATTAAATTTAATTGAATTATCTTTAATAATTTTTGAAATATTAGATATTAAGTTTGATCCAATTAAAATTGGATATTTTTGAGTTTTTGTTTTAACTACCAACTTAATTTGTTTCATAAATTTTTAAAATTTTTTTTACAATATCTTTTTTGGACAAATTATCACATTTGATTTCAAATAATGCTTTAGAATAAATATTAGATCGTTTCTTTATTAAATCTATTAATTCATTATCTGTTGCATTAAAAGCTAATGGCCTTTTTTTACTATATTTAATTCTATTTAATAATATTTCATTTTTCCAGTTTAACCAAAAAGAAAGATGATTTTTTAAAACATTTTGTCTTATATTCTTATTAGTAAATGCTCCTCCACCCAGTGAAATAACTACAGAATTTAACTTTAGTTTTTTAAGAGTAATTTTTTCTTCAAATTTTCTGAAATAATTTTCTCCTTTAGTTTCAAATATCTTTTTAATAGAGTCTCCTAATTCATTTTCAATTTCATTATCAATATCTATAAAATCTAATTTTAATTTTTTAGCTATTAAAGAACCAATGGAGCTCTTTCCAGATCCCATCATTCCCAAAAAAACAAGATTTTCTTTTGATTTCATAAGTTTCTTTATTGAAAAAACACAAATATGTCTTAATTTGAAATTAACTAAAGTTATATGGAAATTAATAAAAATACAAGGTCAGGTAAAACCGATGTTATAGGCTTAGTAATTAAATCTGTTATAGGCCTGGGAGTTATTATAGGTCTTGTTTTTTTTCCTTAATAGAATTGATTTTCCAGCTCCAAAAAAAGAAATTGAAAAAATTATTAAAAATGAAAATTTTAAGATTGTTAAATAAAAAATATTTATCAATTATAATCATCTCTTTATTTTTATCCTTTCATGTAATTGCTGAAGATCAACCAGTAGATATTTGGAATATAGATAAAAAAAAAATTGAAAATGAGTCTGGCACCTCATCAGACAATATAATTGAAAAATCAAAAGAAAAAAATGTTTATGATATGCAAGCTGATAAAAAAAAGGATTCTATAAAATTAGATCAAGAACTTGCTTCAAAAGAAATTAAAATTGTTGGATTATATGATCCTGAAGAATATGGCTTAAGTATTAACATGTGGTCAAATTCAGATGGTTTAAAATTAAAAAATCTTTTTAAAAATATAGATAAATTTGATCTTTCAAATGATGCATCTGAAATTTTAAATATTTCATTTTTAACAAATGCACACTATCCATATCAGAATATTACCAAGGAAGAGTTTTTAAAATTTAAGTCTGATTGGTTAATTAAGAGCTCAAATGATGATCTAATTGAAGAGTATTTAATTAAAAATCAAATTGTTAACTTGCATCCTAAATTAACAAGATATTTAGTTGACAAATATTTATCTCAATCAGATATTAAAAAGTCATGTGAGATATTTTCAAATATTAAAGAACCTATTGAAGATGAATACTTATCAAAATTTAATATATATTGTTTAATTAATTATGGAAAAAATGAAGAAGCTCAATTAATTTTAGATTTAAAAAAAGAATTAGGCTTTCAAGATGATTATTATGAAAATAAAATTAACTATCTATTTGGATATATAGAAGAAGTAGATAAGATAATTTCAGAAAAATCTATTTTAGATTTTCACTTAGCCCACAGAACAAATCCTGAGTTTATATTTGAACCCAAAAAAGAAACATCCAGGCTAATTTGGAAATATTTATCAACTTCAAATTTGTTATTTAATATTAAAGATGTTGAAATTACAGATATAGAAAAAATATCAACTATTGAAAAAGCAACTCATGATAAGAATTATTCTGAAGATGAATTATTCGAGTTTTATAAGCGATTTCAATTTTCTATAAATCAACTCTTAAACACCAAACAATCTTATAAATCCATGTCTTCTATCGAAGCAAAAGCTTTAGTATATCAAAGAGTTCTTTTAACTGAAGAGCCAAAGCTTAAACTTGAGTTAATGAAAATTCTAAAAGATATTTTTGAATTAGATGGAGTAGGAGAAGCGTTTGATGAAAAATTAAAAAAATTTTTAGAACAAATTAATCCTGACGATGTACCTTCAAATTTTACAACTTTTTATGATAAATATAAAAAAAATGAAAAAACTGTTGATAAAAAAATCAAGTATAATAATAAAATTTTACATCAATCTAGATTGATAAATTATTTTAATGGAGATTATGCTCAATCTAAAATTGAAGAAGAGCTTAATAAATTTCTAAAAAAAATAAAAAAAAACAAAAAATATTTTTTATCTAAAAAGGATATAATTTTTCTTGAAGCTTTAAGATCAGATGGTGTCAAAATCTCAAAAAAATATGATGGACTTTATGAAATAAACAAATCAGAGATGCCTGCTGATATTCAACTAATTATTGATAATAAAGAAATAGGAGCGGCATTATTAAGAGTTATTGAAGTAATTGGTTCGGAAAATATAGAAGATTTAGACGATGATACAGTTTATTTCATAATCAACACTTTAAACCAGCTAAATGTTGATTTGATTAGAAATAAACTTTTATTAAAAGTTCTTCCTTTAAAAGTTTAAAAATTATAATAAAATAAGTTCTATTATGGCTGTTAAAACTATATTAACTGAACCTAACCAATTACTTAGACAGGTATCTAAACCTGTTAATAAAGTTGGCAAAGAGGAACAACAATTGATGGATGATATGTTGGAGACAATGTATTCAGCAACAGGAATAGGTCTTGCCGCAATCCAAATAGGTATTCCAAAAAGAATCATAGTAATGGACATTAGTAAAGAAGAAGGAAAAAAAGAGCCAAGATATTTTGTAAATCCTGTCATTAAGAATAAAGATCCATTAAAAGCAACATATGAGGAAGGGTGCTTGTCAGTTCCTGATCAATTTGCAGAAATTGATAGACCAAGTAAATGTGAAGTAGAATATTTAGATTATCATGGAAATAAAAAGTTAGTGAAAGCAGATGGATTGCTTGCAACATGTATACAACATGAAATGGATCATTTAGAAGGAATACTTTTTATTGACTATCTGTCAAAGCTAAAAAGATCGATGATAATTAAAAAACTATCTAAATTAAAATTAAATACAGCAGTACTTTAATTAATGCCTAAAAAGATTGTTTTTATGGGCACACCAATGTTTGCAGTGCCAATTTTAAAGTCTTTGTACCAAAATGGATATCCTATTTTAAACGTTTATACACAACCTCCTCAAAAATCTCAAAGAGGACAACAAATAAATAAGTCACCCGTACAAGGTATTGCAGAGACTTTAAGTTTAGAATTTAGAACTCCTTATTCTTTAAAAAATAATATTGAAGAATTTGAGTATTTTAAAAAAATAGATGCTGACCTTGCAGTAGTTGTAGCATACGGTCAAATTATTCCAAAAGAATTTTTAAATTTAACCAAGAAAGGGTTTATTAATATTCATGCATCTATATTACCAAATTGGAGGGGAGCTGCACCAATACAGCGCTCAATAATGAATCTTGATAAAGAAACTGGTATAAGTATCATGAAAATTTCAGAGAAATTAGATACTGGTCCAGTGTGTAATACTTATAAAATAAATTTAGAAAACAATTTAAATGCACTGGAGATTGGAGAAAAACTCTCCTCTTTAGCAGCTGATAAGATTTTAGAAAATATTGATGATATATTAGATGCTAAAGCTAAATTTATAGAACAGGATCATTTAAAAGCAACCTATGCTTCAAAAATACAAAAGTCAGAGGGTAAAATTGATTGGAATGAAACAGCCCAAAAAATTATTGGTAAAATTAATGGCTTATATCCATCTCCTGGTGCTTTTTTCGAACATAATGGTGAGAGATATAAAATATTAAAAGCAGAAATTGGCAGTGGATTTGGAAATCCTGGAGAGGTTGTTTCTAATTATTTAGAAATTGCTTGTGGAAAAAATCAGTCAATCAAAATTAGTGAAATTCAAAGACAGGGAAAAAAGCCCCAAAATATTAGTGAATTTATGCTTGGTTCTCAAATAAAGAAAGGCATAAATATTTAAATGGCTAGATATCAATTGCTTATTGAATATGTTGGTACAAATTTTCGAGGATGGCAAATTCAAAAAAAAGGGCTAACAATACAAGGTTTGATTCAAGCAAAACTAACAAAACTTTTAAAACAAAAAATAATTTTGAATGGATCTGGCAGAACCGACACAGGAGTTCATGCAATTGAACAATCTGCTCATTTTGATTGTAAAAATGCCATTATAGATTTAACAAAATTTTTAAAATCTATAAATCATTTTTTAAACGACAAAGGTGTTGCAATCACCAAGATAAAGAAAAGAAGCAATAAATTTCACTCAAGATTTTCTGCGAAACAAAGAATTTATAGATATATAATTTTTAACCAAATAAGTGAACCTGTGATAGAGAAAAAAAGAGGTTGGCATGTTAGAAAACCTTTAGATTTAGATTTAATTAAAAAAGGTGCAAAAAAGTTAGAGGGTACAAATGATTATTCAACTTTTAGAGCTGCAAGCTGTCATGCTAAAAGTCCAATTAAAACAATAAAGTCAATCAAAATTAAATCATCTAAAAATATAATTCAAATAGAATTTAAATCACAATCTTTTTTACAACGACAGGTGAGATCCATGGTTGGTTGTCTAAAATATTTAGGTGAAAAAAAATGGGATTTAAAAACTTTTGATAAAATATTTAAATCAAAAAAAAGAATATTATGTGCACCACCTGCACCACCTGAGGGTCTTTTTTTAACGAGAATTATTTATTAATTTTTTTTTATTACTCATTGCAAATTTTTTATTAATTCGCCATCTTGACTCAGCTCTTACAATATAACCACAACAGTTTTTTGATTTACATTTACATTTAAATTGTTTGTAGTTTTCATCATAACCAAATCCATAATCACAAGTAAATTCCTCACCTTTTTTAATATTTTTAATTGTTTTAACCCATATTTTAAGCCCCTTGCCGTCATAATCACAATTATTACTACATGAGTGATTTATTAAGCCAGCAGTATTCCAGGAAAAATCGCCATCAAGATCGTATCTTTTATTTATAGTGAATAAATAAATTGGTTTATTGTTATCGTATTTATCTGACTTTTCAGTTTGTTTTTTAGTTATTAATTTTCCAATATAGTCTATTATTTTAGTTCCTGCTTTGATATCTTTAGTAGCATAAAGTCCTCTACCTTTTTTATCTATGTCAGATTTTTTAATTCTATACAATTTCATTTGTTTTTATTTAGAGTGTTATTAAAAATTATCAATTAAATTCTATCAGAGCATCAACATGTCTTTTAGTACTATCTTGAAGGGCTGCAAGATCATAGCCTCCTTCAAGAATTGAAACTACATTTCCATTACAAAATGATTTTGAAATCTCCAAAGTTCTTTTTGTTATCTTGTAAAAGTCCTCAGAAGTTAATCTTAATTGGGCCAAAGGATCATCAATATGAGCGTCAAAACCCGCAGAAAATAATAAAAAATCAGGTTTAAATTCCTTCAATTTTTTTAAAACGTATTCGTATGCATTTAGATATTCCTCAGCAGTAGTTCCAGCTTCAAGAGGAATATTTAAAATATTATTAAATTTACCCTTTTCTTTTTCTGAGCCAGATCCAGGATAGTAAGGGTATTGATGCGTTGAAATATATAAAACTTTTTCATTATCATAAAAGATATCTTGAGTTCCATTTCCATGATGAACATCAAAATCAATAATTGCAATTTTACTGTAATTATATTTTCCAATTAAATAATTAGCACCAACAGCAACATTGTTATATATACAAAATCCCATTGCTTTATTTTTTTCTGCATGATGACCTGGTGGTCTGACAGCACAAAATGCATTCTTAAATTCTTTATTTTCAACACCATCAATAGCTGTGATAATAGATCCAACAGCATCTTTAGTTGCCTCTTTGCTTCCAGGTGAAATTATTGTGTCACCATCTAGAAAAGCCAATCCATTCTTAGGAAATAATTTACTTACCATTTCAATGTATTCAGTAGAGTGTGTATTAATTAAAAAAGATTGATCAAATTTGGTTGGTTTTTTCCAAATTAATTCTTTGTTATCAATTTTCTTAAAGTTATCAATTACAGCGGTTACTCTATCAATCTTTTCTGGATGTCCTTCACCTGTATTATGATTTTGATAAGTATCAGAGGTAACTAGACCAGTTTTCACTTAAAATAATTTTGTAAAATATTTGAATAAATCAAAGTAAGTTTTTTTAAATCAGACAATGAAACAGCTTCATCTACTTTGTGCATTGTTTTACCAACTAAACCAAATTCTAAACAGGGAGCTATTTTTCTAATAAATCGTGCATCAGAAGTACCACCAGTTGTTGAAAGCTGAGGTTTAATTTTTGTTATTTTTCTAATAATATCCCTAATCATAAAAGTTGTACTATTTGGTTTTGTAAGAAATGCTTCTCCAGAAACACTATAATCAATTTTATATTTTGATTTATTTTTATTACTTATTTTTTTTATCATTCTATCAATTTTCTTTTTTATAGAACTTGAAGTGTGTTTATTATTAAATCTAATATTAAATTTAGCATTAGCTAACCCTGGGATTACATTATCTGCAGAATTATCAATATTTATTTTAGTAATCTCAAGATTAGTTGGTTGAAAATCCTTAGTACCATTATCAAATTTAATCTTTTTTAGTTCATTTAAAATTTGCACAAGTGCTGTGGATGGATTATTTGCTCTTTGAGGATATGCTACATGACCTTGAACACCTATAATTGAAAGTCTACCGGTCATGCTTCCTCTTCGTCCTATTTTAATCATTTCACCCAATTTATTAGGGTTAGTAGGCTCACCTACTAAGCAAAAGTCTATTTTTTCTTTTTTCTTTCTTAAGTAGTTGACTACTTTTTTAGTCCCGTTTATTGCCACTCCTTCTTCATCTCCTGTAATTAAAAGACTAATAGAGCCATTAAATTTTCTTTTATTTGCAACAAAATTACTTACTGCTGAAACAAATGCAGCGATCGAACTTTTCATATCATTAGCACCTCTTCCAATTAGATGTCCTTTTTTAACAGAGGGTTTAAAAGGGTTTACTGTCCATTCCTTTAAATTTCCTGCTGGCACAACATCCAAGTGACCTGCATAGCAGAAATTAGGACCTTGTTTACCAAGTTTTGCGTAAAGATTTTTTACTGGTTTACTATTCTTATCTCTAAACTCTAAAATTTTAGTTTTAAACCCAAGTGTTTTAAGTTTTTTTTCTAAGAACTTCATTATTCCAGCATCAATCGGTGTAACTGTTGGAAATTTAATTAGCTCCTTAGCTAATTGAAGTTCATTTATACAAGGCATAATAAATCTATTCTCTTAAAAGATCGTTGACAGAAGTTTTAGATCTTGTTTTCTCATCAACTTGTTTAATTATAACTGCACAATATAGTGATGGGGCAGAGGTATTATTTTTATCAGGTAATGATCCAGGTACAACTACAGAATAAGGAGGAATTTTTCCATAAGTTATTTCTCCAGTTTTTCTATTTACTATTTTAGTAGATTGTCCAATATACATTCCCATACTTAAAACAGATCCCTCTCCAACAATAACACCTTCAACTACTTCTGACATTGCACCGATAAAACAATTATCTTCAATAATAGTTGGTAATGCTTGAGCCGGCTCTAATACTCCACCAATTCCACTTCCTGCTGAGATATGACAATTTTTTCCTATTTGGCAACAACTACCAGCACGACTAAATGTATCCATCATAGTACCTTCATCAATATAAGCTCCAATATTTACATAGCATGGCATTAGCACTGCATTTTTACCAACAAACGATCCTTTTCTAACAGGTGAGTTTGGTACCATTCTAAACCCAGCTTTTTCATGATCTTCTTTTGTCCAACCAGCTGTTTTACCTTTTAATAAATGAGCTTTATCGTACCAGCTACTGTAAGGTCCATTTAAGTTTTCCATTGGATAAATTCTGAAGCTCAGCATTATAGCTTTTTTAATATGTTGATGAGTAACCCATTCCCCATTAACTTTTTCTGCAACTCTAACTTTGCCACTATCTAAATCAGCAATCATTTGATTGATTGTATCTTTTAAACTTTGTTCAGAATTTTGGTTAATACTGTCTCTATTTTCCCATGCTTCATTAATTATTTTTTTGATATCACTCATATTTTTTATTTAGATAGTTAATTTAATTGTTTTTTAATATATTAATTTCTTGAAGAAAAGAAGGCAAGTTCTTAATCTTATAATCTATATATGGTTTGTTCGAGTCTTTTTTTGCAAATGTTTCTTCATTTTCTAGCCAACAAGTTTTCATTCCTAAATTTTTAGCCTGTTCTAAATTATGAGCGATATCTTCAATTAAAATTGATTGATTTGGATCTAAATCAAATTTTTTAATCAATTTTTGATATGGATCCAAGTGCGGTTTGGGAACATAATTTGCATCTGTAATATCAAAAGCTCCATCAAATAATCCATCAATACCTAGTTGTTTTGTAACGTTTTTAACGTGAGCATGTGATCCATTGGTAAAAATGATTTTTTTTTCTTTAATTTTAATAAGCTCTTTTCTTAAAATTTCGTCTTTAGGCAGCCAACTAATATTAATATCGTGAACAAATTCTAAAAACTCTTCTGGATTAATATTGTCATGATTCATTAGGCCTGAGAGTGTTGTTCCATATTCATAAAAGTATTTTTTTTGAATTTCTTTTGCCTTTACTAGATCGACATTAAATTTTTCAGAGATAAAAGAGGACATCTTTTTATCTACTTCAGAAAAAACTTGAGTTTGACCACTATAAAGAGTGTTATCAAGATCAAATATCCAATATTTTATATCAATTAAATCTTTCATTGTCTTATTAGGGTTCCTGATCCTTTGTCTGATAATAGCTCAAAAAGTATAGAATGGTTTTTTCTACCATCAATAATTACAACACCTTTTACACCATTGCTCGCAACATCTAAACAATTTTTAATTTTGGGGATCATACCTCCAGTAATCGTCTCATTTTCAATTAACTCTTTGATTGAAGTTGAGTTAATTTCAGTAATGAGTTTATGGTCATTATCCAAAACACCCTCTACATCACTCATAATAATTAGTCTTCTAGCTTCTATTTTTTTTGCAATTGAGCCAGCGGCTGTGTCTGCATTAATATTATAAGTTTGATTACTTTCGTCTAGACCTAATGGTGCAATCACTGGAACCTTTTTGATATTGACAATTTTATCAATAATAGTTTTATCAATTTTAGTTGGTGTTCCAACAAATCCTAATTCATCGTTTTCTTTGACTACACTTATGATGTTATTATTTTTAGAGTTAATTGTTTCACTATTGCAAGATTGCTTTTTAAGGGCTTCAACTATTTCGTTATTAAATTCTATTAAAACAACAACCTAATGTTAGAAATTATAGAAGAAGATTTAAAAAAAATTCTTCCAACAGATGGTCCCTCAATTGATGAGGTTAAAAAATATCTAGAAAAATATAATGATGAATACATTGTTATAAAATGTGGTGGAAGTGTTTTAGTAGATCAAAATTTATTCAATATATTTATAAAAGATATTACTACCCTTAATAAATTGGGATTTATTCCTGTAATTGTACATGGTGGAGGTAAAAGAATAAGTAATAAATTAAATGAATTAGGAATAAAAAGTGAGTTTATTAAAGGACTTCGTGTTACAGGAAAAAAGACTATTGAAGTAGTTGAGCAAGTTTTAATAGAATTTAATAACGAAATAGTTGAAGCCCTTA
>JACWEN010000011.1 GCA_014653455.1 Pelagibacterales bacterium SAG-MED46
AAAAAGATGAACTTAAAATTATTTTAGATCTATATGCAAAAATGGTCTCGGAAGGATCTTGGAAAGACTATGGCCTGAGTATTTCAAGTAAACAAGTCAGTTTCAGTGTTTTTAGAAATGCTACAGAAAATGCATTATATAAAATTTGTAAAAACTTTAACCCTAAGAATAAAAACCTTAAATACTTAATAACAGATACTAGTGGTAAAATTCTTAAAAATTCTTTTGATCTTAAATCTCTTTTAAAAAATACTAATTGGAAAAAACTTTAATATTAAAATTATCTTCTTTGGCCAAACAATCTTAACAACATTATAAATAAATTTATAAAGTCTAAATAAAGAGTTAGCGCACCCATAACAGCTTTTTTGCCCATGATCTCGCCTGAGTCACTTGCGGCATACATGTTTTTAATTTTTTGAGTATCATAAGCAGTTAATCCTACAAATATTAAAACACCTAGTATTGATATCACGAAATACATCATTGAAGATTTCATAAATATATTAACTAATGATGCAATAATAATTCCAATTAAACCCATCATTAAAAATGAACCTAACTTTGTTAAATCTCTTTTAGTAGTATAACCATAAATACTCATTGCGCCGAAAGTTGCTGAGCAAATAAAAAACACTCTAGTAACACTCATTCCAGTGTATACTAATAAAATTGATGATAAAGATAAACCCATTAGACCAGCGAAGACCCAAAATGTTGTTTGGGCTTTTGATGCACTCATCTTATTAATTCCAAAACTCATATAAAATACAATTCCCAAAGGTGCCAACATAACAAGCCATTTTAATCCTGACATATAAATAGCGCTACCCATCTGAGTTAGACCTGTAATTGATCCAGCATCATTTGTAACTACTGACATTTTAAATGTTAAAAGTGCAACTATTCCAGTTAATAAAATTCCAGTTGCCATGTAGTTATAAACTTTTAACATGTAGGCTCTTAAGCCTTCATCCATTTCAACTGCTGTTTGTTGAGCTGCTTTAGCTCTGTTTAATATTCCGTTTTTATCGAATTCCATAATAAGTAGTATATAATAGTCTTTTACTAATTATTCAAGATACCTTAAAAGATTTAAAATATCCGAATTTAACAAAAACCATTATGAATTATAAAAAACTAGGCAATACTGATCTTGAAGTAAGCACAATTTGTCTCGGTACTATGACTTGGGGTGAACAAAACACTCAAAAGGAAGCTTTCGAACAGATGAATTACTCATTAGAAAATGGAGTAAATTTTTGGGACACTGCTGAATTATATGCTGTTCCTCCAAAAAAAGAAACTTATGGTGATACTGAAGAAATTATAGGTAACTGGTTTGAAAAAACAAAAAAGAGAGACCAAGTAATTCTTGCTTCAAAAGTTGCTGGTCCAGCAAGAAATTATTTACGGAATGGAGAGAATAGTTTCACTGGTCCTAACTTAGAATCTGCCTTAGAAAATAGCCTTAAAAGACTTAAAACAGATTACATTGATTTATACCAACTTCATTGGCCTGAAAGGAATGTGAATAATTTTGGAAAGTTAGGATATGCACATAAAGAAAATAACTGGAATCTATTTGAAGACGTACTTGGAGAATTAAATAAATATATTGATAAAGGTAAAATCAGATACTTGGGTTTATCTAATGAAACTCCATGGGGTGCAATGAATTATCTGAGAGTTTCTAAAGAAAAAAATTTACCCAGAATGATGTCTATCCAAAATCCTTATAGTCTTTTGAATAGATCTTACGAAGTTGGATTATCAGAAGTTTCTATAAGAGAGGAGATAGGTTGCCTCGCTTATTCCCCTCTAGCAAGTGGATACTTGAGTGGCAAATATAGGAATAAAAGTTTTCCTAAAGGGTCGAGAATGGAAAGAGACTTTGATTTTTGGACACGTTATAGAAAGCCAAATACAGAAGAAGCTGTAGAATTATATTATGAAATTAGTGAAAAATATGAACTAGACATGAGTCAAATGTCGATAAAATTTTGTGAAATTCAAGATTTTATGACTAGTGTCATTATTGGAGCAACAACAATGGAGCAGTTGAAAATTAATATAGAAAGTGTAAATGTAAAATTATCTAATGATGTTATTAAAGAAATTAATAAAATTCAAACAATTTATCCAAACCCATGTCCTTAATTAAAAAAATTATTTTACTTTTGCCACTAATTTTCTTTAGCTCTTTAAATCTTTTATCTGCTGAAGAAATAAAAAAAATTGGAAAATACAAAGACTGGGAGTCTTTGATACTTACTGAAGATGCTGGTAAAGTTTGTTTTGCACAATCATCACCTATTTTACAAGCGCCAAAATCAAATAAAAGAGAAGCAAAATTATTTATTGCCTTTAGACCAGCTGAAAAAATAGTTAATGAAGTGAGTGTTACCGCAGGTTATGAATTTAATAAAAACAATTCTGTAACAGCTGCTTCAGGAAAAAATAAATTTAAATTTGATATCAAAGAGCAAGGTTTTGCATGGATTGCAGATACTAAAATTGAATTCAAAATGATTAAGAGAATGAAAAAAGGGTCTAGAATTATGATCACTGGATATAATCAAAATGGCTCTCAAACAATTGATCACTATTCTTTATTGGGATTTACAAAAGCTTACAACACAATAAAAAAAGCTTGTAGCTAAATTAAAAAACTATGAAAAATAATTTAATACATCCGCTGTGGCCTATCCTTATAGGTGAATTTCATAATCCAAACCATCAAAAAATAAAAAAAGATTTAATTGAATTTTTCGAACAATATGAAAATGAGCATAAAACCTCGAGAAAAGGTAATGAAAATTTTGATTTATTTGAGAGTGAATATTTTTTACATAAAGAAAAAAATGATGTTCTTACAAAACTATTAAGTTTTATGGCAGAAAGTTTTATGACTATGGCCTCAAAAATTAATAAAGAGGAATTAGATAAAGCAGAAAATAAAAATCCAAAACTTACTGTCAAATTTAATAATTCATGGTTTATAAGATACAATAAAGGAGGAGTAGTAGTACCTCATGATCATGGTGGTGGCAGCATGAGTTGTGTTTATTATGTACAGATCGGTGATGAACCTGATGTAAATGACATAAATAATTCACATAACGGATCTACATATTTTATGAGACCTTATGGTAGAGGAACATCACATCAAGATTTTGGAGGAATAAGATACAATAAAGGAGCTAGTTTTTTTAAAGCAGAGGAAGGTAAAATGTTAATATGGCCTAGCTTTATAATGCATGGCTCAAAACCTTATCTGGGTAAAGAAAATAGAATAGTTGTGTCAGCAAATATAGACGTTGATATTGCTAAATAAAAAATGAAAAAAAAAATTGTTCTAGCTTACTCTGGAGGCCTGGATACTTCTATAATTTTAAAATGGCTTCAGGAAAATTATGATGCAGAAGTAATTTGTTACACTGCAGATGTTGGCCAGGAAATTGATAGAGAAAAAATCACAACTAATGCTAAAAAATTCGGTGTTAAAAAAATTATAATCAAGGATTTAAAAAATATTTTTGTAAAAGATTATGTATATCCAATGATTAGGGGACACGCAATTTATGAAGGTGTTTATTTATTAGGAACATCAATAGCTAGACCTTTAATTGCCAAAGATCAAATTAGAATTGCAAAAAAATATAATGCGTATGCAGTTTCACATGGAGCAACTGGTAAAGGAAATGACCAGGTTAGATTTGAATTAGGTTATTATTATTTTGGACCAAATATAAAAATAATTGCACCCTGGAGAATTTGGAAATTAAAATCAAGAACAGATCTTATCAATTATGCAAAAAAACATGGTATAGTTATTCCTAAAGATAAAAAAGGGGCACCTCCTTTTTCTGTTGATGATAATCTATTTCATACATCTACAGAGGGAAAGGTTTTGGAAAACCCAAAAAACTCTGCACCAGAATTTATATTTCAAAGAACTACTTCACCAGAAAAAGCACCTAATAAACCAAGCTTTGTAACTATCAATTTTAAAAATGGTGACCCGTTTGGTCTCAATGGGAAAAAACTTTCTCCAGCAAAATTATTAGAAAAACTTAATCAACTTGGGGGCAAAAATGGAATTGGAAGAGTTGATTTAGTTGAGAATAGATTTATTGGAATTAAATCGAGAGGTGTATACGAAACTCCAGGCGGAACTTTATTAATCCATGCCCATAGAGCAATTGAATCTGTTACTTTAGACAAAAGAACAATGCATAAGAAAGATCAAATAATGCCAAGATACGCAGAGCTTATTTATAATGGTTATTGGTATTCTAAAGAAAGATTTAAACTACAAAAAATTATAGACCTTGAAAAAAATAAAGTTAATGGGTCAGTTAAACTTAAACTTTACAAAGGAAACGTGATTATTGAGTCTAGAAAAACCAAAAGTTCAGCTTATTCGATGAAAAAAGTTTCTTTTGAAGAAAACAAAACATTTAATAAATCTAACGTAGAAAGATTCATTAATTATCACAAAAAAAAACTTCGTCACTAAATAAATGAAAATAAATGTTTTTGCAGACACTATTTGTGGATGGTGTTTTATAGGTCATACAAATCTAAATAATGCACTTAAAAAATTTCCAAATATAAAATTTGATATTCAACACATACCATTTCAATTAAATCCAGATTTACCAAAGGAAGGAATTTCTCGAGATAAATATATTGAAATAAAATTTGGTGGAAAAGATTATGCTACGCCCATGTATGAAAATATGAAAATAAAAGCAAAAGAATCTGGAATTAATTTTAACTTAGAAAAAATTAAAAAAACTCCAAACACTGTTCTCTCTCATCTACTTATTAATTTAAGTGAACAATTTAATTTACAAAATGAAATAAAAGAAAAAATATATCAATCATATTTTATTGATGGGCTTAACATTGGGGACATTAATATATTAATTGATATTGCTAAAACAAATAATATTCCAGAAAACATATTTAAAGATTTTATTAATGAGAAAAATATTGAAAACGTAAATTCAAAATTATTAATTGCTAAAGAAAAAAATATTACTGGTGTTCCCTTTTTTGAGATAGGAAAAGATTTTATTTCAGGTGCTCAAAGCTCAATTCAGCTAGAAAATGTTATTAAATCAAATTTAAACTAAAATTTAGGACAATTTGACATTTGTGATAGTATAGAAGAATTATAATCTAATATTATGGAATCACTAAAAAACTGGATGGTAGATGCTGCAAATATATTATTTGATGATAGCAAAAATGACCTTAGAGCCTTACCTAAAACTGTAAGACTGCAAATTTTATTAGTTTTGAGTTTTATTTGGACAACAGTTTTTAGTTTATATATTTTTTCCTACACAACTTTTGCATTTGGTTGGGCAGGGCTTTATGTGGCTCACATAGGTTTAATTTTTGCAGTATACATGACTTTTAAAAATTTTCATAAAGCAGAAGAGAGATCTAACAGTGTTTTTAAAACAAAAAATTTTGATCCATTTAAAATAATGGTAATTGTTTTTGTTATAGTTTTCATTTTTGTTTTCTCTAAAGGAATTGAAGTTTTAACTAGTCCTAATCCAAGCTCATACACCATTCCTTATGATGGACCATCTAAATCAGTGTTTGAAAAGTGGCTACCATTTAGTAAAGATAAGTAATGGAAAAAATAGCAAAGAATTTACAACTAATCTTAATGTGCATTATTTTAATAAGCACAGTAATTGCTGTTGGTATAGAAATCAAAAATATGTTTCTAAATCAATCAGTAACACTAGCTGATTTGCTTTTAATGTTTCTATATTTAGAGGTCCTTGCAATGGTCAGAGTATTTTGGAATCAACAATCAATCAGCATAACTCTTCCTCTGTTAATCGCAATTACTGCTCTTGCTCGATTTATAATCTTACAAGGTAAAGAAATGGATCCAACTGCGTTAGTATATGAAGCTGTTGCAATAGTGCTTATTGCTGCTGCAATTGTAATTTTAAGATTAAGACATAGTGATAAATTAGGTTTAAAGAAAAAAAAATCAAAATAATCTAATATGGAATTTGAAGCTTCGAGGGCTAAGGCCGTTGAAAAATTTAATCATTTTATTGAAAATAATCTTTTAGATTATTCTAAATTAAGAAATTTTGACTTTGGCCCTGATAATAGATCAAATATTTCATGTATATCTCCTTACATCACACACGGGGTAATGAACGAGTTAGAAGTAATTGATAAATCTCTTAAAAAATTCTCTTTTGTAAAAAATGAAAAGTTTATTCAAGAAGTTTTATGGCGTGTTTATTGGAAAGGTTGGCTTGAACTAAGACCAAATGTTTGGTCAGATTACTTAATAGAATTAAAAAAACTTAGAGAAGAATTTAAAAATAACCAAAATTATATTGATGCTGTTGAAGGAAATACAAATCTAGAATGCTTTAATCAGTGGGTAAATGAACTTAAAGAAAATAACTATCTTCATAATCATTCCAGAATGTGGTTTGCAAGTATTTGGACATTTACTTTAGAGCTTCCATGGCAATTAGGGGCTGAATTTTTTATGAAACACCTTTATGATGGTGATCCTGCATCAAATACTCTTGGTTGGAGATGGGTGGCTGGAATTCAAACTCAAGGTAAACATTATTTAGCAAGTGAGTGGAATATTAAAAAATTTACAAATAACAGATTTCAAAATATAAAATTAAACGAGAATGCTGTTCCAAAAGTTTCCGAAAAATCTTATCCCTTAATAAAAAAAGAATTTAATAACCCCCAAAATATAGAAGAAAAAAATCTTTTAATTTTTGAAAACAATCTCTCTTTTGAAATCACTGATTTTAAAGAAAATAAATTTAAAAAAATTTATTTAATTTCTAACAAAAATGAGAATAGATCAATAAAACTTAGTGAAAAATTAGTGAAATTTAAGTACCTTTTGATAGAGGATCAAAAGAAAAGATTAAAAGATAAATCTATTGATTGTGAAGTTATCGATATAAGTGAAATTAAGAATATTGAAAATTATTATGGTTTATATCCTACTGTTGGAGAAAACTTAGATTATCTAAATTTAAATAATTTAAAAATGAATTTTTTATATAGAAGTCTTGATCAATTATCTTGGCAGTACTGTAATAAAGGATTTTTTAACTTTAAAAATTATATTCCAAAAATAATTTCGAGCTTTAATTAAAACCAAAATATATTTTTCAAAAGTTTTCTACTATCCAATTGATATTAAAGTAAGATCATCACTTAATTTTCCAGGCTCTGAAATTTTAATTATTTTTTTAGTAATATCTGATAAATGTTTTTTCGAGTCCTCTGTATAATTATCTTCAATAATCTTAATTGAACCATCTATACCTATTTCTTTTCCTTCTTCATCTAAACTTTCTGATAACCCATCTGTGAAAACATAAAATTTATTTCCATTTAAAACTTGTTTATTTATTCTATAAACTGATTTATCTTTTTGAGAAATAACTCCCATTGGTGGTGCATCACTATCAAAACTGTGATATTCACCCTGCTGATCTCTAATTATAGCTGGTTGATGTCCGCCATTTACCCATGTAATTTCATCTGATATTAGATCATATTTTCCAAGCACACAAGTAACGAACATACCAGAAGTTTTGGTGATAAATAAATCATTGTTCATATGAAACATCATTTCATCTGGATCAACCTGGTCTCTTGACATTACTTCAAATAAAGTTGAAGCTTTTGCCATTACCATTCCTGCATGAACACCTTTACCAGCAACATCGGCTATAATAAAATATACACTGTCATTATGAGGATAAAAACTAAAGAAATCTCCTGAAACTTCTCTAGCAGCAATATTAATCCCATGTACAGGGTAATTTTGTAAATCTCTTTTTGGTAAGAAATTTTCTTGAACTTTTACTGCTAAATTTACTTCTTTAGATATTCTGCTTCGCCATTTTTCTTTTTCTTTTTCACTTATCTCAAGTTTATTCATCAATTTATTATAATAAAGTCCAATTACACCTCCCGCTGTAAATGGATCTTGAGGCCCTCTAATAGCAAGATCTCCACTTTGAGATTGTTTTTCTAAAATTGAAATTAAATCATGTTCTACTGATACTGCATTATGCTCAGCTATATTCAATCCTAACTCTTCTTGTAGAGGAGTTACTCTCAATGGATAAAAATAATTTAAAGTTCTTAAAATTATATATGATCCGAAAAAAGAAAATGCTCCTATAGTTAAAACTCCAATAAATTGAGCTTTTATTTGTTCGAGCCTTGTTAAATCAGTTCCTAAAATATTTAAATCACTAAAAAATCCTACCGCTAAAGTTCCCCAAATACCTGCTCCTAAGTGAACTGGTACTGCTCCTACTACATCGTCAATTTCATATTTATTTAAAATTTCTGTAATTAGGACTGCTACTAATGCTCCAATAATTCCAACAAAAATTGCGACTACAGTTGTCATTGAATTACACCCTGCGGTTATAGATACTAATCCCGCTAAAGGACCTAGAACAACATAAAAAGGTTCTGGTTTTTTATAAATTATAAATGAAGTTCCTAAACCTGTTAACAAGCCAAACGCTGCAGCAAGAAAAGTATTTATCAAAATTAATGGAACAGCCTCATCCATTGCACCATTACTACCACCATTAAATCCAAACCATCCAAACCATAAAATTAAAGTACCAAGAACAGCTAAAGGGAAACTTGAGCCAGTAAATTTTCCTTTATTTGACTCAGAATATTTACCAATTCTAGGACCAATAATTATTACTGCTGAAAGAGCAATCCATCCACCAACTGAGTGAACTATTGTACTACCTGCAAAATCTACAAATCCTAAATTAGTTAGCCAACCTGTCGAGGTAACTTGATCTACTTCATTCAATAATTCTTTAGCACTATCAATATTACTTAAATAGCTTGAAGACCAAGCCCAATGACCTACAATTGGATAAATAATTCCAGTTGCTAAAATTGTAATTATTAAATAGCCATTAAATTTCATTCTTTCTGCAACAGCTCCTGAAATAATTGTAGCTGCCGTTGCAACAAACATTGCTTGGAAAACAAAATAAGTCATATATTCAGCGTTGGTTGTTTTAAAAAAGAACAAATCAGTTCCAAACAAACCATTATAACTTGAACCAAACATTAGACCAAAACCGAAAATCCAAAAAATAACGACTGAAACTCCAAAATCGGCTGCATTTTTTAATGCAACGTTAATACTGTTTTTATGTCTAGAAAGTCCAGTTTCCATACACATAAAACCTGCTTGCATAATAAAAACTAATATAGCGCAATCAATAACCCATAAGGTATCCACATAAGATTTTACATTTTCTAAGTTTAAATTTTCCATAAAAAAAATATATTATAATTTTAATTTTAATTTTATTATATCCATATCTAAAACCATCTGATCATTCCAACAATTCCTGCAGTTGCATAAAAAAATTGTAATAATAATATTCCTTTATGGCCTCCTCTGTAAGCCCAAATTCCTATTAAAATTGCTGATAAAAGTAATAAACAGAAACCAAAAAATTCTATTCCAATATTTAGTGCAACAAACAATGAATACAAGATTGCTGTAATAACCCCTGCCCATTCAAAAAATTTGTTATTCATAAAAGTTTTTTAAAATTTTCATAAAGAATCTTCGAATAATTATTCATATCATTCATATTATCTTTTGCAGCATGATCAAATTTTTCTAACGCTCCCTCTCCAAGTTGATCTTCAAGAGCTTTTTTATATTCTGGAACACATCCCCATTCATTTACTGTAGTATCCTTAATTTCAATATGAAATTGAATTCCGTAAGCATGGTTTTGATATTTAAAAATTTGGTATTTAGTTACAGGAGATGAAGCTAATAGAGTTATATCTTTATTATTTTCTATTCCCTGAACCTCATAAGAATGCCATTGCAAACTTTTAATCTGATTTGGAAATTTAGAAAATAAATTATCCTTATCTTTTTCTTTTGAAAAATTAATATCCATTATTCCAATCTCTGCAGGATTTGACTTTATAACTTTTCCACCCACGATTTCACCCAATAACTGACAGCCTAAACAAAATCCTAAATATGGTTTTTTTAAATTTATAACAAATTCTTTAATCATTTTTTTTTCTTCAATTAACCATGGATATTCTTGCTCCATATAGGTGTCCATTGGACCACCCATACAAAACATTCCATCAAATTTACTTAAATCATTTGGAATTTTTTCACCTTCATCAAGCTCAATGGTGGTTAAATTTAAACCATCAGCTAATATTAAGTCTTTGATATAACCGGGGTCTTCAATTTTAATATGTTGTAAAACAATAATATTCACTAAAACTAACTTAGCTTAGAGCACTTCTTAGAGCAATATTTTACTCTATCCCAATTTAATTTCCATTTCTTACGCCAAACAAAAGATCTCTTGCAAACTGGACAAACTTTTGAGGGCAGGTGTTCTTTTTTCACTAAATTGTATTTTGTTTAATAAATTTATCAGCTTCAGATAAAATCATTTTTTTTCTTTCATTTTTCATTTTATCAAAGATACGAACCATCATTGATAACCTTGGATTTGTTAAAAAGAATTTTCTATTTCGATTAATAAACCTCCAATACAATCCATCCATTGTATTGCACCAATCTCCTTTTTTAAAATCCATCATTTTCATAAAGTAAGAAGATCCGCAGATATAAGGTTTGGTTGCAAAAATTCCACCATCACTGAATAAACCCATCCCGTAAACATTTGGAACCATCACCCAATCAGATGAGTCTACAAACATTTCCATAAACCATTTATAAACAATTGTTGGCTTAATTTCACAAAGGTTCATTATGTTAGATAAAATCATCAATCTTTCAATGTGATGAGACCATCCATTATTAACTGCATTTTTAATCGCATGATCTAACGGTGGTAGGCCCGTAGTTCCTTCATACCAAGAATTTTTCATTTTTCTATTTTGTTTAAAAAAATTTCTAGTTTCCATTTCTTCAGAATAACCTTGGTAAATACCTCTCATAAACTCTCTCCATCCAATTAACTGACGGATATAACCTTCAAGTGAGTTCATTCTTATTTTATTTTTTTTATTAAAATCTAAAATTTTTTGAATAATAAATTCAGGTGTTATTAAGCCCAAATTAATATAAGGACTTAAAGCACTATGAAACAAAATATTATCCTTTTGATTTACAGCATCTTCATAATCTCCAAACAAATTTGATTTTTCTTTTATAAAAAAGTTTAAAAGTTTAACGACATCATCATATTCTGTTGCAAGCCAAAAATTATTAGTATTTCCGGGATGGTTTTTAAATAGTTTTTCAATAATAGGTTTTAATTTTTTTGTATGACTAGTTTCATTAATTTTTGGAAATTTTGGAATTGAAATATCTTTAGGTAATTTATTTCTATTATCTTCATCAAAACTCCATTTTCCTCCAAGTGGGTTTCCATCCACACCCATTAATATTCCAGATTTTTTTCTCACTTCTTTGTAGAAAGTTGCCATAAAAGGTTTTTTAGATTTACTTAAATAGTTTTTAAATTCATCTCTTGAATTTAAGAACATGGGTGTTTCAACAATATTCCACTTAACTTCTTCTTTTTTTAAAAATTGTAAAATTTGCATTTCAAAAAATTTATCTTCAATCTCAAAAGAGGTAACTTCAGCTATTTTTTTTTGATTAATTATTTTTTTTAGTTTCTTTAAATAATCATCTTTAAAATCTTTATCTTCTATTTTTGAATAGTGTAATTTAAATTTATTCTTTTTCAGACTGTCTGCATAAGATCGCATAGAAGATAAGAATAGCAGTATTTTTTGCTTATGATGTTTTTGATAAGTGCATAAACCTTTATCTTCTGCCATTAAAAATAGATGGTCTTTTTTGAAGCGGTCTATGTATTTTAATGGAAATAATTGATTTCCAAGTATAAAAAATAATTTCATAAGTAAATATAACTAATAAAAAATTTTATGTCAGAAAAATATCTTATTTTTGGTGCGACAGGATCCATAGGATCTAGTTTGGCTGAACAATTAAAAAATTCAGGAAACGATGTACATCTAGTAGCAAGAAATGAAACAGAGGTAAATTCAATTGCTGAAAAACTTGGATGTGCTTATACTGTTGCAGATGTTCTTGAAGATGGTTTTATTGAAAAAATTAAAACTGATATTGATGATATTAGGGGCATTGCATACTGTGTGGGTTCTATTGATCTAAAACCTCTAAGAATGGTTACTGAACAAGACTTTAATAAATGTATGAAATTAAATCTTTATTCAGCGGTCGAAGCTATCAAAGGATATCAAGAAAGTTTAAAAAAAAATAAAGGATCTATTGTTTTATTTTCAACAGTTGCTGCTCAAAGAGGATTTACAAATCATTCTATAATTGCTTCAGCAAAAGCAGCTGTCGAGGGTCTAACAGTGTCACTAGCTGCAGAGTTTGCACCAAACATTAGAGTAAACTGTGTGGCGCCAAGTTTAACAAAATCAAAGATTGCTGAACCCATGTTAAAAAATACAACTATTGCAGAAGGTATCGCAAAAGCTCATCCATTAAAAAGGTTGGGTGAAGGTAAAGACTCTGCTTCTCTTGCGAAATTTTTGATTACTGCGGATAGTTCTTGGGTAACAGGTCAAATTATTGCAGTTGATGGTGGTAGATCAAAACTATCCTAAAGTGAAAAAATATTTTTCTTTAATAATAATTTTTTTTTTAATTTCTTCTAAATGTTTTTCAGAAAATTATAAATTTAAGCAAATAGTAAATCTTAACAATCCATGGGGCTCAACTTTTATCAATGATAATGAAATAATAATTACTGAAAAAAGCGGTAAAATTAAAATTATAAATATTAATTCAAAAGAAATTTTAGAAGTAAAACATAATTTAAATTTTCTAGAACATGGACAAGGTGGGTTGCTAGATATAATTTATCAAGATGGATTAGTTTGGATTTCTTACTCAGAGAATAGAGGAGATTGGAAAACAAGTACAACTATTGCAAAAGCAAAATTAAATAAAACAGAACTAAATTTTAAAAATATTTTTCAGGCAAATCCACCTATAGAGTCTGGTTATCATTTTGGTTCAAGATTAGCAATTAAAGGAGATTATCTTTTTGCGTCAGCTGGTGAAAGGGGCCAAGGAATGATTGCTCAAGATCCTACAAAACATCCAGGCAGTATTATTAGAATTCATAAAGATGGGAGTATTCCAAAAGATAATCCTAAATTTGAAGGAAAATCAAACTGGTTACCTGAAATTTATCAAATAGGAATTAGAAACCCACAGGGATTAAGTTTGTCACCATATGATGGAAAAATTTATCTTAGTAATCATGGCGCTAAAGGTGGAGATTGGTTTGGTGAAGCTAAGAAAGGTGAAAATTATGGGTGGAAAATATTAGGTTGGGGTGGAAGAAACTATTCAGGTACTAAAATTGGTCCAAAATGGAAGCCAGGATTTACTAAAGCAATTCAATATTGGGTTCCATCAATCGCTACTAGTGCAATTGTAATCTATAAAGGAGAAGAGTTTCAAGAATGGAATGGTAATGCATTGATAACTTCACTAAAAGACAAGTCTTTAAGAAAATTAATTTTCAACGATTTATCTAATGTGCAAGAAGAAATTATTTTTAAAAATAAGATAGGAAGAATAAGAGACATTCAAGTCCATCCTAAAAGTGGAAAAATTTATTTTTTAGCTGGAAATAATTTCTGGCTAATGGAAAAAAATAATTAAAATTTAATTTTGTTGCTAAGAAAGAAATTTTTTAATTGATGAATTACCTCTCGTGGATTTTGCTCAGGAATAAAGTGACCAGACTCTATAGATTTTCCAACAATTTTTTTATTAGAATACTTTTGCCAAATTTTTATTGAATTAAATTGTTTTCCTACAACTCCCCTTTTCCCCCACAAAACTTGGATTGGAATATTAAGTTTTTTATTTTTATCTTTTTTATCATGTTCTAAATCTATTGATTCTGAAGCTCTATAATCTTCGCATGAAGCATGAATTCTTTTTTTTTGTTTAAATGATTTAAGATAAGCTTCTTCTGCTTTGCCAAACTTATGTTTTCCAGACCATTTATCTAAACAACTTTTCATCCATTTTTTTGGATCACTCATTATCATTCTTTCTGGCAACAAAGCTGGTTGGATTAAAAAAAACCAATGAAAGTATGCTTTTGCAAATTTTTTATCAGTATTTTCATACATATCTAGTGTTGGACAAATATCTAAAACACTTAAAGCTGAAATTTTTTTTCTAAAATCTCTAGCCATTCTATGAGCAACTCTACCTCCTCGATCATGACCTGCAACAAAAAACTTTTTAAAACTTAGTTTGTCCATCAATTGAATCATATCTTTAGCCATTTCTCTTTTTGAATAATTAATATGATTTCTTCCACCTGGTAAAACTAAACTATTTCCATACCCCCTCAAATCAGCAACAACTATTGTAAAATACTTACTTAATTCTGGAGCAGTTTTATGCCACATCATATGGGTTTGGGGATAACCGTGTAGTAAAAGTAATGGTGGACCATTACCTTTAAATCTACAAAAAACTCTACCTTTATTTACTTTAATAAATTTTTTTTTAAAACCTACAAACATTATTGAAAAAATTTAATCATCTAATAATTTATTTTTTGCTTTTATAAATTCTTCTTGAGTAATTACTCCACTTTCTTTTAAAATATTTAATTTCGAAAGTTCATCGCTTAAATTATTAGTTAATAAATCTTGATTATCCTCAAGATTAATTTCTTCTTTTTCAGCCCTATTAGCTTGTTTTGCAGTAAATCCTTTCATAATAGCTGAGCCACCTAAATATAGAACAAATCCCATTATAGGTATTACCAAACAAAAAAAAATTATTTTTTCCATATGTTAGTCTTCATCCTCTTCTCTCCATTTTTTTTCATACATAAGCCAAGCAGCATAGATTACACATACTGTACCCACTATCATACCATAATCAAATCCAGTTTGTTGGTCATATAAGTACCAACCTAATTGGGTTGCCCCTATTGGCGGAACAGTTAACAAAAGGAAGATAATTCCAATTCTATAAGGATATTTGGGTTTTTTCATATCCCAAGTTATCAAATTTAATGTATATATTAATCTTTAATTTTGCGATCTTTTGAAACAGTCTATAGTATTTTTTAATAAACATGCAATTGTCATAGGCCCAACACCTCCGGGAACTGGTGTCATTGCTTTCGCATTTTTTGAAACTTCTTCAAAATTTACATCTCCCACAATGCCATTATCAGTTTTATTTATACCAACATCAATCACAATTGTATCTTTTTTTACCCAATCTCCTCTTACTAATTCGGGAATTCCAACTGCTGCAACAATTATATCTGCCTCTAAACATTCAGCTTTTAAGTCTTTTGTCCTTGAGTGAGTAATAGTTACGGTACAGTTTTCTTTTAAAAGAAGTTGAGTCATTGGCTTGCCGTTTAAATTAGATCTTCCAACCACTACTGCTTTTTTTCCACTTAAATTAGGTTCAATTTTTTTGATTAAAAGATAACATCCAAGTGGTGTACATGGAACTGAACTCTCATAACCAGAAGATAAATTTCCAACATTCGTTGGATGAAATCCATCTACGTCCTTTGAAGGTAAAATTGTTTCAATGACCTTTTTTTTATCAATATGATTTGGAAGTGGTAGCTGCACTAGAATTCCAGAAACAGTTTTATCATTGTTTAATTCTTCTATTTTTTCTAAAACAGTCTTTTCTTCCACTGTTTCTGGGTATTTAATTACTTCAGACTTTAAACCAACTTCATTAGCTGATCTTTCTTTATTACGAACATAAATTTGACTTGGAGCCATGTCTCCGATTAAAATTACTGTGAGACCAGGTACTTTGTTATATTTTAGCTTTAATTCAGCAACCTCTTGTTTTAATTTTTCTCTAAGTTCTGCTGCTTCTTTTTTTCCATCTATTAAAATCATTTTTACTTTCTTAAAAAATCATTGGTGCAATGTACAGTTTCATACACATTTCAATAAACCAAATCAATAAAAGAAGAATTATAGGCGATATGTCTAGAGAGCCTAAATTTGGTAAAAAACGCTTGATTTTGCTTAATATAGGATCAGTTAATCGATAACTTAAATCTAAAACAGAGTAAACAAATCTATTTTGGGTATTTAAAATATTAAAAGCAATCAACCAACTGATTATAACATTTGCAATTACAACATAAGAATAAAGTTTTAAAATTTGTAAAACTAGATAGTAAATTGCTATCATTTTTTCTCAACATAAATCGACTGGCTTGGAAACGCAAAAGATGCTTTATTATTTTCTACAATTTCCTTTATTTCAATTGCAAGTCTCTCTTTAACAGAAAGCATTTCATTCCAACTATTAGTTTTTGTAAAACAACGAACATACATATCTATAGAACTGTCAGAAAACTTATCAATTCTTACAGCTACGCCTACTGCAGTATTAAAATCTTCACTTTTATTAATATACTCTTCAATTTCATTTCTTATAGTTTTTAATTGATCAACTGTGGTGTCATACTGAAGAGTAATAATCCAACTTATCAACCAGTTGGAAGTTTCACTTACATTGACGACTGCATTTTCTGCAAACTGAAAATTGGGAATAATTGCAAGAGATTTATCAAATTTTCTTATTGTAGTTGATCTGAAGCCAATTTTTTCAACTATACCTTCTATAATTCCTTCGACAGCAATCCAATCTCCAATTTTAAATCTTTTTTCAACCAGGACTAAAATTCCAGAAATCAAATTTTTAAATAAATCTTGTGCGCCTAATGCTACTGCTACACCAAATAGTCCAAGTCCGGCAATAATTGGGCCTATTTTAATTCCCCACAACTCAAGCACTGCAGCCAGTCCTAAAATAAAAATTAGAATTTTTAATGATTTAATAATCCAACCAATAAGTTCTCTTGTTAATAATTTATCAAGACCACTTAAAATATAAGAAATTGGTTCTATTATTTGGTGAATAATCCAGAAAATTAAAATAGTAATCAATGTTCTATTAATTGTGTCTACTGTTTCTCGGCCTTCAACTGAAAATGTCATATAATAACTAGCTATAAAAAAACCTAACACAATTGGTAAAAATCTTGCTGGACCAACTAATGCCTGAACAAAAGTATCGTCTAATTTATTAGTTGTTCTTTTAGAAACAATTTCTAATTTTTTTATAATAAGCTTACTAATTAAACCTCTAAATATTAAAAATATTAAAAATATTCCAATTCCAATTAATATTTGAAAGATATCAACTCCAAGAATTCCTTTATTCCAAACTGATAAAAATATATCTGAAAAATTATTTATTATTCCCATAACTAAATTTTATATAACAAAAATTCCTCTTCTCCAGGATTAAAAAGAAATATCTTCTTCCATTTAATTTCATTCAATATTGAAGAGGTTTTTTCTCCCATACACATTAAATTTGTGTTCATCCAAAGACTTTCCAACTGACAAATTTTAATAAATTTTAAAAAACTTGATGCACTGTTTTGTGAGTATACGTAAACCATATCAGGCATATTAATTTTTAAAGTTTCAATAAAATTATCATCAAATTTATCATTATGAAAAGTTCTATAATTTACAATTCTTTTTATATCATATCCTTCTTTAAGTAGTTGTATATCTAGATCAATAGAGATTAATTCACCACTTACATAAATTAATTTTCCTTTTTTTTTGTCAAAATTTTGTAAAATTAACTCTTTTAAATTTTCTACATTTCCATCAGCAGTTATAATATTTTGAAAACCAAGACTTCTAGCTTTTTTTTCCGTGGTGTTACCTACGCAAAAACATATAATTTTTTTATCAATTTTTTTTACATCTAAAAATTTAACAGCATTAGCACTAGTAAAAACTATCCCTTCAAAATCTAACAAATTAATCTTTTCATAAATAACTTTTTCTATCTTTAACAATGGCAGATGTGAAACTTGATGTCCTAAATTTTTAAATTTTAAAATTATTTCATAACAATCTTCTAATGGTCTTGTTAGTAAAATATGCATATTATTTTTTATAAGAGTTGTTGGATTTTAATTTTAATATTTTTCCTACTTCTGTACCAAGTTCTTTTGCATTATTAATTTTAGATGATTTTTTTTCATAAAATCTATTTTTACCATCTAAAGAAAAAAGTTCTGCCTCTAAAATAATTTGATCTCCTTCTATAACTGCATGAGCTCCAACAGCTGTTTCACAATCTCCTTCTAAAACTTTTAAGACATTTCTTTCAGCATTAGCTCTTTTAAACGTTTCGTTATGATTTATCTTTTTTAATATGGAAATTGTCTTGTTATCATTTTCACGACACTGGAGTGAGATAATTCCTTGACCAGCACTTGGAATTATTTTTTCTACTGAAAATATCTCTGAAATTTGATCATTCATTTTTAAATATTTAATTCCTGCATATGATAAAATAATAGCATCATATAATCCAGCGTTGAGTTTTTTTATTCTTGTATCAACATTTCCCCTAATAAGTTTGCAGTTAAGATCCGTTCTAATATTTTTAATTTGAAATTCTCTTCTATAAGAGGAAGTTCCAATGATTGAATTAAATTTTAAATCTCTAAGTTTTTTTTTGTCATTTGTTATGAGAACTTCTCTTGGATCATTTCTTTCTAAAAAAGTATTTACAATTAAGCCTTCTGCCCCAATAGCTGGCAAATCTTTTAATGCATGGACCGCTATGTCAATCTTGTTATCTTGAAGCTCTTTTTCTATATTTGTTGAAAAAAGACCTTTGCCTCCTACTTCAGATAATCTAAGATCCTTAATTTGATCACCTTTTGTAATAATTTTTTTAATTATTATATCTTCATTATTTAAATTAGTATTTTGTAAAATCTTATTTCTTGCAATTTGAGCATAAATTAACGCTAACTTACTTCCTCTAGTTCCTAACCTTATTTTATCCGTCATAAATTAATTTATTTCTTGCTTGTATTGAGATTGTACAATTAATAAGAAGTATTTGAATGAGTAAAAAACCCTTAATTTTAGGAATAGAAACAAGTTGCGATGAGACTGCTGCTTCATTAATAACTGAAAATGAGCAAGGAATTCCAGTAGTTTTATCAAATATTGTTTCAAGCCAAATTGAGGTCCATAAAGAGTTTGGAGGAGTTGTACCAGAACTTGCTGCCAGATCACATGTAGAAAAAATAGATTGGATTGTTGAAAAAGCAATTAATGAAAGTGGAAAAAAAATTAAGGAGATTGATGCGGTAGCTTCAACTGCTGGCCCAGGCTTAATAGTTTGTTTATCAGTTGGTCTAAGTTTTGGAAAAGCTTTTGCATTAGCATTAGATAAACCCTTCATAGCAGTTAATCATTTAGAAGGTCACGCATTAAGTCCAAAACTTAATTCAGGGTTAAACTATCCATACCTACTTTTATTAATATCTGGTGGTCATTCACAATTTTTAAATGTTCAAGGTCTTGGTAAATATAAAAGATTGGGGACAACTATTGATGATGCCTTAGGAGAAGCTTTTGATAAAACTGCAAAACTTCTAGGAATTGAGTTTCCTGGAGGGCCTCAAATAGAAATTATTGCTAAAAAAGGTGATCCAAACAAATATGATTTACCAAAACCAATTTATAACAAAGGTGGTTGTAA
This sequence comes from Pelagibacterales bacterium SAG-MED46, assembly GCA_014653455.1. Taxonomy (GTDB): domain Bacteria; phylum Pseudomonadota; class Alphaproteobacteria; order Pelagibacterales; family Pelagibacteraceae; genus Pelagibacter. The sequence continues at coordinate 19,724 of JACWEN010000011.1, forward strand.
TTTATCTTTTGCAGGACTTAAAACTGCAATTTTAAAAATAACTAAAAATATTAAAACCAATCAAGAAAAATTTGATCTTGCAGCTTCTTTTCAAAGAACTGTTGAAAAAATATTGTATAAAAAAACTAAAATTGCATTTAGAGAATTTGAAAAAGAAAATAAATCCAAAGAAAAGATATTTGTAGTTGCTGGGGGTGTTGCTGCAAATAAAAAAATTAGATCTATGTTAATAAATTTATGTAATGAAGAAAACTATAAAAGCATATTTCCCCCGATAGAACTTTGTGGTGATAATGCTGCAATGATTGCTTTGGTTGGTTTAGAGAAATTTAAATTAAAAGAATTTAATAATTTAGATCATCCAGCAAAACCGAGATGGCCTTTAGATGAGGATGCTGCTTTTTTGAAAGGTGCTGGGGTAAAATTATAAGGTATCATCTGACTTTAAATGTTTAATAAAAAAATCAAAAATGTCTATAATTAGAACTATTTTTAATCAAGCTGTTGCTGCTCAACAAGATGGCAAACTTAAAGAAGCAGAAAAACTTTATCGATCTATATTGGAAAATCAACCTTTAAATTATGCTGCTAGAAATAATTTTGGTGTTCTGCTGCGGAGACTTGGTAGATATGAAGAAGCTGAAGCAAATGTCAAAAAAGCAATAGAAATTAAACCAGACTATGCAGATGCATACAATAACTTAGGAAATATTCTTAAAAGTTATGGCAAATTCGATCGTGCTGATGAAAAATTTAGAAAAGCAATAGAACTTAAACCAGACTATGCAGAGGCACATTATAACTTAGGTAATTTATTATTTGACCTCGGCAAATTCGATCATGCTGAGGAAAAATTTAGAAAAGCAATAGAACATAAATCAAATTATGTTCAAGCTCATTGCAATTTAGGTGCTACTTTAAATATTCTTAACAGATTGGAAGAGGCTCTAGAAAGTTTAAACAAAGCAATCAAATTAAAACCTGACCATACTTTAGCTTATTTTAACCTAGGTAACACATTTTATGATCTTGGAAGACTAGAAAAAGCTGAGGAAAACTTTAAAATAGCAATCAAAATTAACCCAAGTTACTATAAGGCCCATAACAACTTAGGAAACACCTATAATTATAAAGGAAATTTGGAAGCAGCTATAAATAGCTTTAAAAAAGTGCTTAATATAAAGCCAGATTATTCTGAAACTTGGAATAATATTTATTTTCCACTGCAAGCGATTAAGTTGCAAACCTCATCAATAGAAAAATACTTACCCTTTTTTGACGATCAGGTTAAAGATCAATATATCAAAATAGAAAAATCTATTTTGAATTATTCTTTAAATTTAGGAAATCCATCGGCAGATAACTATCTTAATAAAGTGTACAACATGTTATCGTCAGTTGAAAATATTGCGATCAAAAATCCAAATATTATTTCTAATGAAATAATTAAACCTACTTTACAAAATAAAATAACTGCTCTTGTTCATTTTGGAAGAAGTGGCACAGGTTTATTACACAGTCTTATAGATGGACATAATGAGGTATCAACTCTACCAAGTGTTTATTTAAGTGAGTTCTTTGATTATTTCACTTGGAAAAAAATTATTGCTGGTGGATGGGAAGAGATGGCAGATCGATTTACCACAATCTATCCAGTTCTATTTGATGCCTCATCAGATATCTTTATACCTTCAAAAAATAAAACATTTATTAACAATATTGGCAAAAAAGAAGGGATGACGAATGTAGGCGAAAAAAAAAATGAAGTTCTGTCAATAGATAAAAAAAAATTTATTAAAGAATTAAAACAACTAATGAATAGTCACGATAGTTTAGATGCAATTACTTTTTTTAAATTAGTTCATTCTGCTTATGAAATTACTTTACAGAATCTTAATAAAAAAAAAATTATTTTTTATCATATTCATAATCCAGATACATACGCTCAACTTAATTTTTTAAAATTGGCTCCTAAAACAAATTGGTTAATAATGGTTCGTGAACCTCTACAAAGTTTAGAATCGTGGGTGTTGAAAGATTTTGAAGATAATAATTATAAATCTATCTCTAATAAGATTTTTCAAATGTTATTTGAAATAGATAAGATCGTTTATCAAGACAATAATTTTATTGGTCTTAAACTTGAAGATTTGAAGCAGCATCCAAAAAAAACTATCTCAGCTCTTTGTAATTGGCTTGGTATTAAAGTAAATGATAGTTTGTACCAAATGACTGCCCAGGGTAAAAAATGGTGGGGCGATCCAACTAGTCCAGTTTATAAAAAAGATGGAATGGACCCATTTGGAAAAAGCTCTATCAATCGTAAATTAGGATTAGTTTTTAGCAAAAATGACCAATTTATTCTACGCACACTATTCTATCCATTTAGTGTTCATTTTAACTATGTCAAAGAAAATTTAGAACAATTCAAAAATGATCTAACAACTATAAGACCCATGCTAGATCAAATGTTTGATTTTGAAAAAAAGATTACTCAAAATACAAAAACTGATACCGAGAAATTTATGAAATCTGGTCCTTATTTATTTCTTCGGTCTGGAATGATTGAACGATGGAATACACTCAACAAATTCAATACATATCCCAACATGCTAAAACCATTTAAAATAGATAAGTTTTAATTGGCATAGGCATGATAAATATAATTTTAACTAAATACATTTTATAAGACTATACTCATGGCAAAAATTCTTTGGTTTACTGGTTTGTCTGGGGCTGGCAAATCAACTCTCGCAAAAATTTTAAAAAATAGACTCTTGCGTCTAAAATTCAAAGTTAAAATTATAGATGGTGATAATTTTAGGAAAAAAAATAAAAATAATAATATTTTCTCAAAAATTAATATTATTAAAAATAATCTCTCAATAATTAATCATGTTAAAAAAATAAGAAAAAAATATGACTTTATATTAGTTTCAGTTATCTCCCCCTTGTTAAAAACAAGAAATATAGCAAGAATTGAATTTGGTAAAAACTACTTTGAAATATATGTAAAATGTAAAATTAAGACATTAGAGAAAAGAGATACAAAAAAACTGTATGCAAAAGCTAAAAAGAATATAATAAAAAATTTAATTGGATATAATTCTTATATAAAGTATGAAATATCTAAATATAAAAAAATAACAGTTAATACTGACAAAATAAGCAAAATTAAGTCTATTGAAAAAATAATGAAAAGAACACTTAAAAATGGAGAAAATTAAAATTATCTGCACTTTAGGGCCATCATCATTTAGTAAGTCATCATTAAAACTGTTATCTAGAGAAAAAGTCGATATTTTTAGAATTAATTTATCGCATACCAATACAAATCAAATTGAAAAGAAAATAAAATATTTAAAACAAAATGATATAAAAAATATTTGTATTGATACCGAGGGAGCACAGATAAGAACTACTCATACTAAAAAAAAATATTATATAAAGAAAAATAGTAAAATAAAAATTTACAACAAAAGTAATCTAAGTAACAACAAAAGCATATATTTATATCCACGTTTTGATTTAAATTATTTAAAAGTAGGCACCAAGATAGATATTGGTTTTAATAGTCTATCAATCGAAGTTATAAAAAAAAATTCCCTTAGAGAATATTTATTGTGTAAAGTTTTAAATGCAGGGTACCTTGACTCAAAAAAAGGTGTGCATATTCACTCCAAAATAAATTTACCCTGTCTTACAAAAAAAGATATTTATGCTCTAAAGTTAGCTCGAAAGTTAAAAATAAGATACTATGCTATTTCTTTTGTAAATAGTCACATGGATTTGGAAGAGGTAAAAAAAATAACTGGAAATAACTCATTTATAATCTCTAAAATAGAAACAAAAAATAGCATTATTAATCTTGATAAAATAACAAAAAATTCGGATGCATTGTTGATAGATAGGGGTGATCTTTCGAGATATGTGACTATTGAAAAAATACCTATTGCTCAAGAAAATATAATAAGTCGATCAAAAAAATTTAAAACACCAACATACGTTGCAACAAATTTATTAGAAAATATGATTAAAGAAAATCAAGCTACTAGAGCAGAAAGTCATGATGTTTATTCAACTTTGAAAGAAGGGGCAAAAGGTTTAGTATTAGCGGCAGAAACCGCAATTGGTAAAAATCCTATAGAATGTGTAAAATTTATAAAAAGATGTATAGCTGTCTACAAAAGAAATAAAAATACAAAAAAACTAAATAAAAAAAATTTATTTCTTTAAATCAAAACCATAACTAAAATAAAAACAAAAAAGCTATTATTAAAAGCTAAATAAAAATAATTTTTATTGCTCCCAAATTAATAAATATCTAAATATTGGATTAAAGTACTCAAGTTTATTAATTAACAGATTCCACCAGACTCCATTGCCTTGCCATTTTTGCTCCTGTCCCCAGTACTTGATTTAGAAATCACTGCTTTAGCTCTATCCATATCTTTTTTTCCTTTATTAGTAAGTTGATATTTAATAGTCATATTAGCTGGGTCACTAGACGTTTTTAAATTACTAGATTTTATTTCTGCATTCATGGCATCTATCTTTTTTTGAATTTGTTTTTGATCTGAATAAACACTTGAAAATATTGCTGAAGGTTGATCAAAAAAACCTAACTTCTTTATTTCTTTAATTTCTTTTATATTTACGTCTTTTGGTATTGCCTCAAACCAATGATTATAAAGTTGTCCTGTTCCTCTAGTCTCATAAAAATTAGATACTCCTGATAATTTATTAATCTTGATAACTTTTCTAGTTTTTTCATCAACTTTAATGATTAATCTACCA
>JACWEN010000012.1 GCA_014653455.1 Pelagibacterales bacterium SAG-MED46
AAAATTAAAACAAAAAGGGAGCGTGTAAAATTCGCTTCAGATAACGTTGCAGGTGCTTGTCCAGAAGTACTAGATGCAATTATTAAAGCAAACGATGGTGACAGCACACCTTACGGAAACGACCAAATTTCTACTGAATTACAAGGTAAGTTCTCAGAAATTTTTGAAAAAGAAGTAATCGTTTTCCCAACCGCATCAGGTACTGCAGCTAATGCTTTAGCTTTATCGACTATGACACCATCATTTGGAAATATTTATTGTCATAAACTATCTCATATAAATACAGATGAATGTGGTGCTCCTGAGTTTTATACAGGAGGTGGAAAACTAGTCACATTACAAGGAATTAATGGAAAAATAACCTCAAAAGAATTAGAGGAAGCAATTTGTGGAAAAGGAATTGTTCATCACACACAACCTTCATCAGTAAGTATTACACAAGTTTGTGAAACGGGAGAGGTTTATCAACTAGATGAAATTAAAAAAATTTCAGATGTTACTCACAAACATAATCTTAACATGCATATGGATGGAGCAAGGTTTGCTAACGCTTTAGTTTCTCTTGATGTAACACCTGCTGAAATGACGTGGAAATCTGGTATTGATGTATTATCATTTGGTGCAACAAAAAATGGGTGTCTTGCAGCTGAAGCAATAATTTTTTTTAAGAAAGATTTAGTTGGCAATATTGCATTTTTAATGAAAAGAGCAGGGCACTTATTATCAAAAATGCGTTTTGTTTCAGCTCAATTAGATGCTTATATTTCAAATGATGTCTGGCTTAGAAATGCAAAACATGCAAATAAAATGGGAAAAAAATTAAGTGATGGATTAGCTTATCATTCAGATATTAAACTTTCATATCCAACAGAAGCTAATGAAGTTTTTGCAAAGTTTCCAAGAAAAATGATCGAATGTTTAAATTCAGAGGGTTATAAAATGAATGAAGAGGAGTTGGATGGCAAATCTGTACGATTAGTTGCTGCTTGGAACACTCAAGAAGAAGATGTTGATGGGTTACTAGAGACTTTAAGAAATTCTAATTAGGGTTTTGTTTTAAAAATTCAATATATTTTACGACTTCCTCAAACTTTTCGTCAGGGATATCTTTATAACTAGTATTAAAATGATCTTTCACACATATAGCGACATGTGCGTAGGAATTTCTGCCTTTGGGATGGTTTGGGTGATCAGGTAGCTGGCCTAGTAAATAAAGGCCGGCTTCCTGTATTAGTTTCCAGATTTTACGCCGGTTATCTTCATTCATTCTAACTTAAACCTTGATTTATCTCCAAATGGTCTAGTCTGCGGTCTAGTTGTCCCATAAAATCCTATAACCCAGAACGATGATCCCTAAAATTTTTTTCATTGATTTGCTAATGCGTTATATATACAGCCCATCCCAATCCCAATACCTTCATCTCCTTTAAGAGAGTTTGCGCGATGAGTCATATGAGACTTTAAAAATTTTGTTGTTCTGTGTTCGGGATATCTATACTGCATAATATGAAACCATGGGCCGTAAAAACTTATGCGATCTAGTTCTTTAGAAAATTTTTGCACTCCATTGCTAGCTTGCGAATTGTGCTGCTTTTTGGCCCAGGGTTCTATTTTTGAGTTATCTAGAAATGAGTCATGAAATAATTCTACAGCTTTAAGTAGTTTTTTTTCATAATTTTTTGGTAATTTTATATTAGCTGCATTCGCAATTTCTAAAATTATAAAAGCATCTCCTAAGCCTGTATGATGATACCATAATGCTCGATCTCCACGTGTAGTTCTGTCTTTAATACTTCCATCTTTTAAAATCCATTTGTCAGCTCCTTTGACAAGTTTCTTAACTAGTTTAGAATAATTTTTATTATCGCTATGTCTTAAAGCTATATTTGGAAAATACCACCCAGCAGAATTTCCCATATAAAATTTGTTAGCAGGTTTTATTTGTTTATAAAAAGGTTTGAACCATTCATTAATAGTTTTATGTCTTGGGTCTTCAATTTTATAATTAGCAAAATTAAGATTGTAGATATAGTTTAAACCCATAATTATCTCTAGGGTTACTGTGGCATCTTTTATTGGTGCTATGTCTTGACCCTCTGAATCACTCCACTCACCTTCACAATCTTTTAAAATAGAATTTTTTTTCGTGTTTCTATAGCATTGTTTAGTTTTGGTAAGAGCCTTATTTTTTGCCCATATATAAAGTTTATCAAAAAGAAATTCTTTAACACTATCGCTTTCAGTTACCATCGCAAAAGTAACACTGTATGTATAATGTCTAAAAACGTCTCTACTATAATCACCTTCAACAGTTTTCCAATTATCCATCCTAGAATTGTAACCAAAAATTCTTGGTGCTAGATCTTTATTAATTATATAGTAGTCTGGTTCAAAATATTCAAAGCCACAAAATTTAATTTTATGGTCTTTTGGTAATTTATTAAATTCATTATAAACATCATCTGGAATAAATGGAGACTTGCTTAACTGATTTGCAATTGCAGTACTACTTAATATTAAGCCCAGAACCATGATCCCTAAAAGTTTTTTCATTTAATTTAATTCACTATATATGTACATAATCCAAGACTAACAAATCCTGAACCGAGAGTCTATTTGCTTTTAAAAATGGCTATTTGATTTATCTATTTTGGAACTTTGCCATAAAAATGTTTTGTAGTGTCGGCATTGCTTTTCCCTTTCTTTTTTGTGTCGAAGTGTGTCGTGAGTGTGTCGAGATTTTTTTAAAACTTTACATGAAAGTTTATGGTGGGGGCTAACGCCCCCACAGGCTTAATTTAGTTATTAATCTAAGCTATAAATTGTAACTGATTTTTCTTTATCAACTTCGTTAGCACTTATAAACAAGTTTCGTTGTGGAATAGCAACCAAACCTTCTGGTCCAATGCCCGTTGGTAAAATAGCAACTAATTCTGGGTTTTTCAAATCGTTTGCTTTATAAACGCCGATAGCATTTGCTCTTTCAGCACCAACAAAGATATAACGTGTATCACCATATATTGCTACTTCAACTGACTCTGGTTCTACACCTTTTTTCTCTGCACGTTTTTCTGGCCAGTAACCTGCTGAAGCGAGTGCTCTTTCATATGACGAACCTGACTCGTATACCACTGAACCATTTTTATTGAAGATTGTCCATCCACGACTACCACCACGTTTTGCTTGACCTGGTGCTTCATGTTTATAGTCACCTTCATTTGCGGTTGCAAAATGATCATTGCCAATCCATTTAACTGCATCTGGCTCTCTTCTAACATTTTCAATACTGTCAGCCATGTTTAGTTTACCATCTTTTTTATTATCAATACCTACAAGTGTTACTAATCCTGCATCAAATTCTGAAATTACTTTTCCATTTCGATCGATAACCGCCATCCAGTTATTCTCTTGCATAGTAACAACTATTTCACCTAAATTATTGATATCAACAAACTCAGGCTCTGGATCGTTAGGAGCAATAGTTGAAAAACCAACTAGGTCCGCTTTAGTAACACTGTTATCTGCTAAATTAACAATTGCCACAAAACCCCCTGGAAGTTGTGGAATTTTTTCATCATTGATATCTTCGTTACGCTCATTTTCAATAGCGACTGCCACAAAAGTTCCATCTGGACTAACTGCAACCGAGTCTGGTTGTCCGCCTAATTCAACTTTTGTAACTTCTTTTCCTGAGGCAAGATCAACAACTAATAAGTGACCACTTGGTTCTACATAGTTTGGAGAAGTATTAATACCTACAAATGCTTGTCCATTTTTGATTGCAACACTAGTTGGTTCACCACCCAAATCCATTGAGCCTAATGGTTTCGGATTTGCTGGGTCAGTAATATCAATCATGCCTAATGCGTTTGCAGGGCTATCGCTATATACCAGTTTCATGCCATCTGCTGTTGCCGCAATTATTTCTGCTGATGTTTCTTCTGCACTAGGGTTATTTGCTGGTGTTCCAAATTTCCCAATTTCTTTAAAATCTGCATTTACTGTGCTAACAAATGCGGTCGAAGCCAGAAGGCCTGCTAAGATAAATTTTATCATTATATATTCCTTTTTTGTTTTTCTGAAAAGTTATCTAAATAAGATGAAAAATTTGTAACAGTTTAATTACAATTATATTTTATGTCACTCACCATAGTTTTTCTTTTCTGCGTCAAAGTGTATGAGCACTACCACTCAACAACAAACCAAGAACCACTATCCCTAAAAGTTTTTTCATAATCCAAGATTATCAAAAACCTCTAAAATTGACCATTTGATTTATCTCTAAATGGTCTAGTCTGCGGTCTAGTTTGTTGATTAAATTGATGAGTCTGTAAGCAGTTTATTTTAAATGGAAGTTAAATGGCCCGCATAACTAGTGCAAGCTAGTGTGAGCTAGTGTGAGCTAGTGTGTACCTCTAACTCCCCAAATAATCGCCAGCTTCCTGAATAATTTTCCAGAGTTTACTTGCGTTTTCTTTGTTCACACTACCTCAAACTTTGTTTTATCTCTAATTTGCCTAGTCTGGTGCCTAGTTATCCTATAAAATCCTATATTACTGATCCAAGATTAACAAATCTGGATTAATCCCTAAAGTTAATAAATTCAATTGGAAGACCAATATCTATTTTTTTTATTTCAGATATCGATTCTTGAAGATCATCTCTCTTTTTTCCATCAACTCTTAATTCGTCTCCTTGAATTTTGATTTGGATTTTTAGTTTTAGTTTTTTTATATCTGAAATTATTTTTTTAGCATTTTCTTGACTAATACCCTCTTTTAATTCACTAATTTGTCTAATAGATCCACCCGAAGCATTTTCTAAACTTTTTACACTTATAACTCTAGGGTCAACTTTTCGTCTTATTAGGTGAGTGTCTAAAAGTTCATTTACCTGTTTAAGTTTTAATTCATCAGTAGCAATAGTAGTGATTAATTTATCTTTTCTTTCTATTGAAATATGAAGCCCTTTAAAATCATATCTATTACTTATTTCTCTTAAACAGTTAGCTAGTGCATTATCAAATTCTTGATAATTAATATTACTTGTGACATCAAATGAAGGCATAATTTACTTTAACACTGTTTTAACAGGTTCTTCAATAGGTTCTGTTGATGGGTTTAGCTCAATACCCGCAGGTGTAATAGATTGAGGCATTGCAACAAATTGTGAATCTGGATTTTCAACAGTAGGTCTTACTCTAGATCTATAGATACCATAAATTCCAATAAGAGAATGAAAAAAAATTAAAAAAATAAAGAAACCATTAGGTCCAACTATACCCATGAAAATTGAACAAAAAAAAGGCCCTCCCATAGCACCCATGCCAAATGTAAACTGCAAACTAGCTCCAGCTGCAACAAACTTTTCTTTAGGAATAAAATCATTTGTATGAGCTAAAATTAATGAAAACATAGGCAAACTACAAAAAGAAAATAATATTAAAAATATATAAAACCATATTTTACTAGATCCAAGCATACCGTCATAGTACATAGTTCCACTTGCAAAAATTGCACATAGAGCAAAGAATGCGGCTGCAAAAGTTACTATGATGATAACTTTTCTTCGATCAAACACATCTGACAATTTTCCAATTGGCCATTGAGAAATTGCACCCGATATTGCAAGTAGAAATGTAACTAGTGAAATTTGAAAAATAGAAAAATTCATTGTTGTTGCATACACAGCAAGTAACGTAAATAATGCAGATTGTATTGTTCCATAAAAAAATGAGCTAACTATTCCAAATGGAGATGAAATAAAAGCCTCTTGTATAGACATGGTTGAAATTTTTTTGAAAGTAGGTGGTTTTCTTTTTGTTAGTAAAATTGGAATTAGAGCAGCTGAGGTTATTACTGAAATTAGGATAAAAGGTTCAAAATTTACTGGATCACTAAAATTTAACAAAAACATTCCAAGCCCCATAGCGCCATATAAAATAACCATATAAACAGACAAAACACTTCCCCTATTTTTATTACTTGCCCTGTCATTTAACCAACTTTCAGCAACTGTATAAATTGAAACCATACTTATTCCAGTAAGTACTCTTAATAAAAACCAAACAAAAGGACTTACATAAACCGCATGAATTAAAACTACTAATGATGCAACTGATGCAAATGCAGCAAAAACTCTAATGTGACCAACTCGTGAAATAATTTGAGGAATAGTTTTTGCACCTATAAAGTAACCAACAAAGTAACCAGACATCATAAATCCAGTTGCTGTTAAACTAAACTCCTCTTTAACCGCTCTTACTCCAAGCAAAGATCCTTGAAATCCATAAGCGAGCATAATAGCCCCCATACCTAAAAATAATGCCCATGAATTTTTTAATACTTTTTCCATATGAATCGCTATCTATTTCCGATTTGTGGCCAAATCAAGTTAATAGTAAATATGGTTTTAAGATTTTTTTAACTTAAAAAAAGAGTGAATAGCGATAGTTGAAATAATCACAATACCTCCAAGAATTGTTTCTGTACTTGGCTGTTCTTTTATTATCATCCATACCCAAATAGGCCCTAAAATTGTTTCTAATAAGAAAAATAGATTAACTTCCTCCGCTGGAATAAACCTTGGAGCTATAGTCACTAACACAAATGGTATTGCAACACACAAAACGCACATTAAAGGCACATAAATTAAGTCATTCCCTGCTAAATCAAAGCTTTCAACAAAGAAAAAAGCAAAAATTGCTACGCACAACTTTCCCAAAACTGCAGAAGGTAACAGATCTCTATCTTTCGCAGATCTAACTAATACAGCATTTACTGCAAGACCAGTCGATGTTACTAATCCCATAAAATCTCCAAAAAAATTACCCAATTGGATTGAGTCATAGAAAATATAAAGAGCTGAAAAAAAAGTTATTAATATTGCTATCCAGGTTTTTCTATCTGGAATCTCATTTAGAAAAATTCCACCTAAAATAGCAGATATCATTGGTGCTGTAGCAATCATCACTAAAGTGTTAGCCACATTTGTGTTTTGAATAGATAAAAGAAACGTAATATTACAAATTGAAAAACTAATAATATAAAATATTCCTGTGTATCCAACATTAAACAAAGCTTTCAAAAAATTTTTATTATAAAAAATTAATAACCCTGTTAAAACAACCAAAAATGGAATAGCTCCTCGATAAAATAGCATTCCCCATGTATCAATATTAGATAATCTTATTAATAATGAGTCAGGTGTAATAAGTATTACAGCTATAAAAGCTAATAAAGATCCTTTTTGTTGGTTGGTTAAATTTTTCAAGCTTTGAGACCTTTCCAAAATAATTGAGCAAGATTTTTATTTGAAAGATCAAAATATGTTTTTAAACCAGTAGGAGAAGTTACATTTATATCACCGTTAAGTTTACCATCTATAAAATCAATACCTGCAAAATAAATATTTTCTTTTTTTAAATCTTTTGCAATTAATTTTGAAATTTTATTTTCTATTTTTGTTAATTGAGTATTAACTGGCTTAGCACCTTTGCTCATATTGCTAAGAAAAGAATCTTTTTTTGGAATCCGAGATATTGCACCACAAATTTTACCATTAATAATAAACACTCTTTTATCTCCCTTATTAATATTAGGTATAAATTTTTGACACATAATATGATTATTTTTTTTTATAAATTTATTTATAAGTTTAGAATTAAATTTGGTTAATAAATGAATATCGTTCCCACCAAAACTATGAATAGGTTTTAAAATTACTTTTTTGTGTTTTTTAAAAAAATATTTAATTTCATCTATATTTTGAGTAAAAATAGTACTTGGCATGAACCTTTTATATTTTGTAGAATAAAGTTTTTCTGAAACATTTCTTATTGAAGTTGGGTTGTTAATAATTTTTACTTTATGCTTAATATTATCCAAAATATAAGTTGTCGAGATATACTCAAGATTAAAAGGAGGATCTTGCCTAATCAGAATAAATTTACATTTTTGAAGATCTAATTTTTGTTTTTTTAGAATTTTAAAAAATTTTTTTTTTGAATAATTAAATTCTATAAAAAATCCTGAAGCAATTATCTTATAATTAACTACAGATAGATTTTTAGGATGATAATAAAAAATTTTGTATTTTTTTCCTTGAATTTCATTTGCTAGGAAAATGCTAGTATCTGTATTAGGATTTAGTTTAGAAGGGTGGTTTCCTTGAATAGCAACAATTTTATTTATCATATAATTCACTTAAATCTTCATTTTTAGAAAATTTACTAATCATATGATCTGCATTTGTTTTTTTATTATCTATTACTTTTTGTAAATGATTTAGAAATAAAGTTTCGTTTTTTCCATTTTTATTTAATACATCTCTTTTCTCTAAACCTTTTCTTGATAGATCTAACAAAGTTCTTGCCCAATGCAAAAGATCTTTACCCATTAATTGAGTATTAAAACCTTTATAAGGAGCTTCCAGATAAGAGTTAATAATTTTATCTTTATCCCATTTTGAAATTACTTCATAGACTTCATCTAGATTTCCATAAAGTATACCAATATTAAAAGCAGGACCAGCACACAAGCAATCCCACCCACAAGTATCCATAGATCTAAGTTCAATATATTTCTTTAATCTATTTTCAGTAAAGATTGTGCTTAAGTGAGTGGCTAAATCGTTTTCGTTTGGCAACCTATTTCCTATTTCATCGATTTTACCATTCATAAAATCTCTAAAAATATATTTTTGACCTGAAATATAATTATCTTTATTTTGAATAAATAAAATTGGAAAGTTCATTATAAATTCAGCATATTTTTCAAAGTTTAACTCTTCAAAAAATAATTTTGGTAATCCTCCTCTAGAAGTGTTTTGCCACACTTTAGATCTATATGATAAAAACCCACTATTCTTTCTTTCAACTATTGATGAGTTTGCAAATAAAGCTGTTGATATTGGTACTAAAGAGTTAACAACCTTAAATTTTTTAATAAAATCTTTTTCAGAATTAAAATCAATATTTAGTTGAGTTCCACAAGTTCGATACATCATATCTAGACTAAGCTCACCTCCTAAAGGCATATCTTTAGTCATTAATTCATAACGTTGTTTTGGATTATTCGGGATTTCATTTAATTTTGATATTGGATCAAATCCAGTGCTAACGATATTTATTTCTAATTTTTTAGTGACTTGCTTTAATTCAAATAAATAGTCTTGAGACTCTGCACATGCTTCGTGGATATTATTAAGTTTATCTCCTGATAGTTCTATTTGATTACCAGGTTCAAGGGTAATATTTTTTCCACCTTTATTTAATCCGATAATATTTTTTTTTTCTAAAATCGGGTTCCAACCAAATTCTATTAAGGCTGCAAACATTTCTTTTATTTTTGAGTAATCAATTCGCCTATTATCTTTATTATTGAACAAAAATTTTTCATGTTCAATTCCTATTTTGAAATTCTTAGTTTCTTTTATTCCAGATTCAAAATATTCAATAATTTTTTGTTTGGAATTTATCATAGCTTCTTAAATAGTATCTTATTATATAATTTAAAGATAATAATAAGGTGTTTTAGAAAAAATTCTTTTAACCATTGGAGAAAAGTCGTCTAAACTCATACTTTTATAATTAGGATCAAATGAAGTTTGATCGTAACTTTCACAAAAGTTTATTGTCGCTTGATAATACTCATGATCTTTAAACTTATCTCTAGCATTTCTATCCCTACCTAAATGATGAGCGCTGTAATATGTCTGAAAAAGTCCATGATGTTTTATTATCCAATAAATTTTCTCTGAAACGTAAGGCCTTATTATAGATGCCGCGTATTGTGAGTGATTCATTGGAGCTAAATCATCACCTATATCGTGTAATAATGTTGCAACAACCATTTCTTCACTTTCACCACATTTAAAAGCTCTAGTGGCTGCTTGCAAAGAATGTTCTAGTCTTGTAATTTTATAACCTTCTAAGGTAGTCGTCTGAGCAGCTAAATATTTTAAAATTCTATCTGCTGTTTGCCTTTCGAAATTTTTTTCGTATTTTTCTAAAAGCTGGTAATCTTCTTTAGTGCCATTTTTCATCTCTGTAAAATTTACTTTTTTCATATTTAATTATTAGAGGCAATACTTAGTAATGATAATTGTGCAATTTTGGTATCTCCAAGTTCATCTATAGGTTTAACTGGATAATCTCCAGTAAAATAATGGTCTGTCAATTGTGGATAGGTTTCGTTTCTTTTATCAAATCCAATTGCTTTATATAATCCATCAAGAGATAAAAATTTTAAAGATTTTGCTCCAATATATTCACATATTTCATTATTAGTTTTATTTGCAGCCAATAATTCTTTTTTAGTTGGTGTATCTACTCCATAAAAATCTGGATATCTAATTTCAGGACATGCAATTTTCATATGAACTTCTTTTGCTCCAGCATCATACAACATTTTAATGATTTTATGGGATGTAGTTCCTCTGACCAATGAGTCATCAATTAAAATAATTTTTTTATCTTTAATAGTTGTTTGATTAGCATTTAATTTTAATTTTACACCAAGACTTCTAATTTTTTGACTAGGCTCAATGAATGTTCGTCCAACATAATGATTTCTAATTAAACCATGTTCGTAATTCATATTCAAATGTTGGGCAAAACCAAGAGCTGCTGCATTTCCACTATCTGGTACCGGAACTACTATATCAGCATTAATATCATTTTCTTTAGCAAGTTCTACACCAATATTCTTTCGATGTTCATAAGCAGTTTTACTATTGATAATACTATCTGGTCTTGCAAAGTAAATATATTCAAAAACACAAGGTCTAACTTTTTTAGGAGGAAATGGTTTAATACTAGTCAGTAAGTTATTTTCAATTAAAACAATTTCTCCATTTTCAACTTCTCTTATAAACTTTGCTCCAATAATATCTAAAGCACATGTTTCAGATGCCAAGACATAACTATTACTTAATTTTCCAATAACCAAAGGTCTTATTCCGTATGGATCCCTAACTCCAATTAATGAATTTTGAGTCAACATTACTAAAGCATAACCACCTTGGATTTGAAATATAGCATCAACAATTTTATCAATTGTTTTAGGTCTTTTTGATTTTGCAATTAATTGTACAATTGTTTCAGTATCTGATGTAGTGTAAAAAATTGCACCATCATCAACTAATTTATTTCTTAAGGATATTGAGTTAGTTAAATTTCCATTGTGTGCAACACCAATACCTCCTGCATTAGTGTCTGCAAAAAAAGGTTGAATATTTCTAAGAGCATTTTCTCCTGTTGTACTGTATCTGTTATGCCCAATAGCATAATTTCCTTTGAGATTTTTTAGTACTTTTTCCTTGTTAAAATTATCGCCAACTAATCCAAATCTCTTTTCTGAATAATACTTTTCACCATCAAAAGTAACTATTCCACAACCTTCTTGACCACGATGTTGCAAAGCATGTAGGCCAAGAGCAGTCAAAGCAGATGCATCTTTCGCGTTACTTACACCAAATACACCACACTCTTCTTTTAGCTTTGGATTAAATCTCTTTAATTTTTTCTTTAGATTCTTGATATTTTTTTTCATTAGGAAATTCTTTTATGAGATAGTTACTACCTTTTTTAAGATATGGAAAGGTGTATGAATGGTCAATATTTATCGGCCATTTATCATAATTATAAACAATATGAATTCCTGAAAATAAACAAACAGAAAAGATATAGGCTTTTACAAATCCAAAAAAGAATCCAAATGTAGTATCTAAGCCACCAACACCTGTGTAACTTACTGCTTTACTTATTCCTTTATTAACCAATAAAACTAAAAAAATTACCACAACAAAAATAGCAATTCCGAGACCAATATCTAAAACGTACTCATTATCTATAATATTTTTTAGGTAAGGTTTTATTCTCGGAAATAAAATTAGAGTTATGATGTAAGCTAACAACCATTTTGCTATTGAGAGAATACTTAAAACAAAACCTTTTTTGTAGCTCTGTATTACGGATATTACTGTAATAATTATATAAATTAGATCAATTATTGATACCGCTTTATAAAAATCATTTAAGGTTTCAAGCATTAATGTTACTTACCAAAAGGCTTAACAATTAAAATCAATGAAGGAAGTAAAGTCAAAACTGATATCATCGCTAATAACATGGCTAGTCCTGTAAACATTCCAAAATATATTGTTGGTATAAATTTAGATAGGACCAATATAGAAAAGCCAAAAACAATAGTGATTGAAGTATTTAATATCGCAACCCCAACTGTTGAATGACAAACTTTTAGAGTTTTTTTATAATCTTTAATTTTTTTAAATTCCTCTTTAAACCTATAAATGTAATGAATGCTATTATCCACAGCAATACCAATAGTGATTGCTGCTATGGTAATAGTCATCATATCTAGTGGAATACCTAAAAGACCAATAATTCCTAAAATAAAAAATGCTGCAATA
The DNA here is from genome assembly GCA_014653455.1 of Pelagibacterales bacterium SAG-MED46. Taxonomy (GTDB): domain Bacteria; phylum Pseudomonadota; class Alphaproteobacteria; order Pelagibacterales; family Pelagibacteraceae; genus Pelagibacter. The sequence goes on from JACWEN010000012.1 coordinate 12,433, forward strand.
AAATTTGGTACCACTCCTATTAAAGATAATTTAATGTTTCTAAACAAGATTATAAACATAGAAAAGATTCCAATCATTACCAATCCTAAAGTTAAAATTTGTGATTTAAATAAACTTTGTAGTAAATTATTAAATAATATTAAAACACCAGCTAATTTATATTCACTTTTCTCTAATCCAATTTTATTTTTAAGATCAAAATTGATTTTATTAATTAAATCATTTCTTCTTAAATTTTCTTGGGAGTCTATAATTCTTAAACTTATTCTTGCTTCGTTATCTTTAATTGAAAGATAGGGGTCTATTATCTCTGTTTTAATACTTTCCGGAATTTTTGAGTAAAGAACACCCATTTCTAAAGTACCAAGAGGTTTGTTGTTGTTTAATTGTGTTGCAACATCAATAATGGATGAAAAAGATAAAACCTTTCCTACCTGAGGCAAGCTATCTAAATAATTATGAACTGACGCAATTTTATCAATTTTATCTTTTGTAAACCAATATTTTTCATCATCATTTTCACTTTCATCACCCCAATCATTAAATTCATCATCTTCACTAGATTTTTGTTCTTTTTCTTTTTTTGGAAATTTTAAAATTACTTCTAATGGAGTTGTGCCTCCCAATTCTTCATCAATAAGTTTCATGCCCTTATAAATTTCAGTATTTTTATTGAAATAGTTAATAAAACTATTCTCAACCTCGAGTTTGCTTATACCTATTATGCTCAAGATAATAATTATGCTTGTCATACCAAAAATTATATTTTTATTATTAAGTGAAACTGAACTTAGAAAAGCTGTAATTTTTGAATTTTGTTCTTTTTTAATAGATATATTTTTGTTTGGTGTAAAATTTAAAAGAGTAGGAAGTAAAGTAAAAGTTATAAGAAAAGATGTAATTAAGCCAAAAGTCATCATCCAACCAAAATCGATAATAGGTTTTATTCCACTGAAGATTAAAGATAAAAAAGCAAATACAGTAGTAAAGACAGTATAAATAATTGGCCAAAACATTTTGTTAGTTGTTAATGAAATAATTTGAAAATTATTTTTTTTTGGAAAATCTTTTCTAAGTTGAAGAAAACGAGTGCTTATGTGTATATTCATTGCCATTGTTAAGATGAGCATTAGAGCAATAAAGTTTGAGGATATCACTGTTACTTTCCATCCAAGAATTCCAAGTAATCCCATCATGATAATAACAGAAAATAAACAGCTACTTATAGGAACTATAATCCAAATTAATTTTCTGAATACAAACCATAAAGTAGCAATAATGAATAAAAGAACTCCTAAACCAAAAACTACAATATCACTTTTTATAAAAGTCATCATGTCATCCGCAATCATTGGAATACCACCTAAATAAATTTTACCTATCTCGCTGTAACTTTGAATAACTTGTCTAATCTCTAAAATATTTTCATGATTTTTTTTTTTAATTTGATCTTTATATTTTTCTATTTCATCTTTTGATTTATTATCAATGTTTTCTAATTTTTTATTTTCTTTAATATTAACAATGATGCCACTTGTATTTCCATTTTCACTAATTACAAAATTTCTAAAAACTGGACTATTTAAAATTTCTTTAAAACCTCGATTTCTATCTACGTCTTCATCTTTTAAAGTTTTAAAGCTTTTTAATCTTTCTTGTAATGGCGCATCCGAATTATTTAAAAGCGGAATGTCAAGAAGAGTAATAACACTATGAACCCAATCTAAACTTTGAATTTTATATTTTAAACTCAATAAATTGTTAATTGAATTATTCGATACCATTCCTTCAGTAGGAGTGTAGGTAAGGATTAAAAAGTCTTTAGAACCATATCTTTTTGTTATTTCTTTTAGATAAGCTAAATCAGGATCTCCTTCAATCAGTAAAGTTTCAGAAGAGGCGTCTAATCTAAAATCTTTAGAGTAATAACCAAAACTCAAAATAGCAATTAACAAAAGTGAAAATATAGTTTTTGGATTTTTAAGTATCAAATTTCTATATAAATGAGCAAACATTAGGCTCTTTATATTTTAATTTAACTTAATTGAGTATCCTTAAATTTAGTAAATCTTTCCTCAAATTCGAGAGTTACATTGCCAATTGGGCCATGTCTTTGTTTTCCGATTATAATTTGAGCTAAGTGTGCAACCTCATTCATCTTAGCCTGCCACTCTGCATGTTCAACAGTTGCTTCTCTTGGCTCTTTTCTTTGTAGATAATATCCTTCTCTATAAACAAACATCACAACATCAGCATCTTGTTCAATGGAACCAGATTCCCTTAAATCTGATAATTGAGGTTTGTGGTCATCTCTTTGTTCAACTTGCCTTGATAGTTGTGAGAGCGCAACAACAGGAAGAGATAATTCTTTTGCAATTGCTTTTAATCCTTGAGTAATTTGAGAGATTTCTTGAACTCTACCATCTTTGTTATAAGTAGTTCCTCTCATTAACTGAATATAATCAACTACAATCATATCAAGACCAAATAACCTTTTTATACGTCTTGCTCTATTACTCATTGCAGCAATGCTGATAGCTGGAGTTTCATCAATATATAAAGGAAGTTCTGCAATATTTTTTGAAGTTTCTAAAAACATGTCAAATTGCTCATCAGAAATTCTTCCTCGTCTTATATCATTTGAGCTTATTCTTGCTTGTTCAGATATAATTCTTGTTGATAATTGTTCTGATGACATCTCAAGAGAGAAAAAAGCTATAGATGATTTTTTACCACTTTCTTGTAATTTTTGTGCTGCATTAAATGCAATATTAGTAGCAAGAGAAGTTTTACCCATTGAAGGACGACCTGCTATAATAATAAGATCTGACTGATGAAGACCACCAAGTTTATCATCTAAATCTTTAAGACCTGTTGGAACTCCAACTATACCTTCTTCATTTTTGTAAGCTGCTGAAGCCATTTCAATCGTTTGTTTCATAGCTTCATCAAATTTAATAAGTGACGAGTTGAAAGAACCTTTTTCAGCCAGATCAAAAAGAAGTCTTTCAGAATTTTCAATTATTGTTTGGCCATTTATGTCAAGTTCATTTAGTTTTGCGCTATCAATTGTTTGTTCTGAGATTTTTATTAACTCACGTCTTACAAACATGTCGTAAATTATTTTGGAATATTCGATAGCTTGACGTACTGATGTAGAAAATTTAGTAATTTTAACTAAATATTCAGGAACATTTAGGTCGTCTTTTTCATCTTCAAAATAATTTTTTAGGGTAATTGGATTTGCCAACATTCCTTTATAAATGAGACTTTCAATTGCCTCAAAGATTTTTTGATGCATAGGATCATAAAAATTAATACTTGATATAATTGTGCTAATTTCATCAAAAATATCATTGCTAACTAAAATTGAGCCAATAACAGCTTGTTCGGCTTCAATATTATTTGGCAACTCTTTAAATTGATCTTTAACTATGCTTAAATTGTTTTCCATAAAATTAATTTACAGAAAAATTATTAAAAAAAAATTATTAATAATAGCTGGGGAAAAAAATGTATAATTATTGAATTGTATCAGCAGAAGAAACACTGATTGTTATTTTTGCATCAACTTCTGAGTGTAAAGAAATTTTAACTTCAAATTTTCCTAAAGCTTTAATTTCTTCAACTGGCTGTATCATTGATGGCTTAATATCAACTTTATTTTTTTCTTGAATTAGTTTTGAAATTTCAGTTGGTTTTACAGAACCATATAGTTCATTATTTTCAGTACTTAACTTTTTAACATAATATTCTTTACCATTAATCTGCTCTAAAATTCGAATTGCCTCATTTTTTTTCTCATTATCTTTTTTTGACAGCTCTGACTTTATTTTTTCAACTTCTAAAATATTTTCTTTAGAAGCATAAAGGGCTTTTTTATTAGCTATTAAAAAATTTCTAGCATATCCTCTTTTCACTTCTATCACTTCACCTATAGATCCTATTCTTTTTACATTTTCTAATAAAATAACTTTCATTTACAATTTACAATAGTGCTAAATTTCTGGCCCTTTTAATTGAAAGAGACAATTCTCGTTGCTTTTTTTGACTTACATTTGTAATTCTTGAAGGTAGTATTTTACCATTTTCTGACATATATTTTTTTAACAATCTTATATTTTTATAGTCTACAGTAGGAGCACCTTTTACTGATAGTGGGCATGATTTTTTGAATTTATATTTATTAGGTTGAAAAATACTTAGTTTTGCAAAATTACTTTGCTTTGTTTTCTTATTTCCACTTTGTCTTTTAGGCATAATTAGTTTTTATAACTTTCTTTTTTTTCATCATCTTCTTTTTTATTAAAATAATTTGTATCTAGATCAAACTTTTTAACTCGTACTGTTAAATATCTTAATAATTTTTTATCAATAGACTCATTTTTTTCTAACTCATCAATAACATTTCCTTTACCCTCTATTTTAAAGTGAATGTAACTACCTTTTTTATTATTTTTGATTAAATAGGATAAATTTATTAATCCCCAGTTTTCAGTTTTAATAATTTTTCCATCATTTTTCTCAACAATTTTAGAATATTTTTCTGTCAATTGCTTAATTTCACTAGGAGATGCATCTTGTCTAGTTATTATAGTATGTTCGTATAAATTCATTTAAGTTCTTTAATAAAAAGTGAGGATATACTATTATAAATGTTCAATTACAATAGTTAAAAAGGCAAAATAATTAGTTTTTTTTATATGTTTTCAGTAATTTTCCCTGGTCAAGGTTCTCAAATTGTGGGAATGGGTAAAGAATTTTATGACAACTTTGATCTTGTAAAAGATTTATTTAAAGAAGCAGATGAAACCCTTAACTTTTCTTTATCTAAACTAATATTAGATGGTCCAAAAGAAGAATTAAATCTAACAGCAAATACTCAACCGGGAATATTTCTAATCAGCTACTCAATTTTTAACGTTGTTAAAAACGAATTTAACATCAATTTAAATAACGCTAAGTATTTTGCCGGACATTCTCTAGGAGAATATTCTGCCTTATCTTGTGCAGGATACTTAAGTTTTACTGATACGTTAAGAATATTAAGAATAAGAGGGGATGCAATGCAAAACTCAGTTCCAAAAGGACAAGGTGGGATGGTAGCAGTTTTAGGGTCAACTGTTGAAAAAATTGAAGAATTATTAAAAATTAATGAACAAAAATTTCAAGCTCAAATAGCAAATGATAATTCTGAAGGTCAAATAGTTTTAAGTGGCAAAAATAAAGATTTAGATGATTTGATTAAAACTTTAAAAAATAGCTCAATTAAAAATATTAAACTCCCAGTTAGTGCTCCATTTCACTGTAGTTTAATGAGCAATGCAACAAAGATTCTGTCAGAAGAGTTAAATAAATTAAATTTTAAAGTATCTGAAAATAAATTAATTTCTAATGTTACAGCTCAAGAAATTAAAGATAATGAAGAATTAAAAGATTTATTGATTAAACAAATTGAGAACAGAGTTAGATGGAGAGAAAGCGTGATTAATATGATAAAAAATGATATAAATCATTTTATTGAAATTGGTCCAGGAAAAGTTTTATCTGGTTTAGTTAAAAGAATTAATCGAGATGTAAAAATAGATGCAATTAATAACCAAGAAGATATTAAGAATTTAAAAATATGAATGATTTAAAAAATAAAAATATTATAGTTACAGGTGCATCTGGTGGAATAGGCAATTCAATAATTAAAAAATTGAATGAAACAGGTGCTAATATTTTAGCCTCTGGAACTAGAGTAGAAAAGTTAGATAGCCTTAAAAAACAATTTGAAAAAATTAAAATATTAAAGTTTGATATTTCACAAAGTGATAAAATTGAAGAATTTATTGAAAATGCTACCAAAGAATTGGGAGGAAATTTGGATTGTATTATAAATAACGCAGGTGTAACTCGAGACAACTTGGCTATTAGAATGAGTCTGGAAGAGTGGCAAAAAGTTATTGATATTAATTTAACATCAACATTTTTGTTGAGTAAATTTGCTATAAAAAAAATGCTTAAGAATAAGTCGGGCAAAATTGTGAATATTACTTCAGTGGTAGGTCATACTGGAAATTTAGGGCAAGCAAACTATACCGCATCTAAAGCAGGGATTATTGCAATGTCCAAAAGTCTTGCAATAGAATACGCAAAAAAAAACATAAATGTTAATTGTATTTCTCCAGGTTTTATTAAAACTGCAATGACAGATAAAATAGATGAAAAATATAAAGAAGTTATTTTATCCAAAATCCCATCGGGTCGCTTAGGTGAAGCAGATGATATTGCAAATGCGGTGCTTTTTTTAAGTTCAAATCAATCAAGTTACATAAATGGGGAAACCTTACATGTTAATGGGGGCATGTATATGGCTTGACAAAATAGGTTTTTAAACTATTAAGAATTTATAACTAAAAAGGATCAATATGTCAGAAGAAGTTTCAAGCAAAGTAAAAAAAATTGTAGCTGATCACTTAGGTATCGATGAAGCAAAGGTAAATGAAGATTCTAGTTTTATAGATGACTTAGGTGCTGATAGTTTAGATACTGTTGAATTAGTGATGGCTTTTGAAGAAGAATTTGGATCTGAAATTTCAGATAGTGAAGCCGAGAAAATTTTAACTGTTGGTGATGCAGTTAAATTTATCGAAGGAAAAGCAAACTAATTATTTCAATGCCCTCAGAAAAAGATGGGGTGATGATAATTTTATCCTCTCCCTCAGGAGCGGGTAAAACTACATTAGTTAAAATGTTATCTGAGATAGATAATTTTGAAATATCAATTTCTCATACAACACGTCAACCAAGACCAAAAGAAACACATAATAAAGATTATTTTTTTGTAAGTGAGGATGATTTTAAAAGATTAATAAACAATCAAGAGTTTATTGAATACGCGAAAGTATTCAATAATTTATACGGTACTACTAGAACACCCGTTATAGATAAGTTAAATAAAGGAAAAAATGTTTTATTTGATATTGATTGGCAAGGTGCAGATCAAATAAAAAATAAAAAACTAGATTATAAGTTAATAACTTTTTTTATATTGCCTCCAAGTAAAGACGTTTTATTTGAGAGACTTTCGAATAGACACATGAAAGACAAGCTTATAGCGGAAGAAAGAATGAATCAATTTGGAAGAGATGTCTTGCATTGGATAAATTATGATTATGTTGTCATAAATGATGATTTAGATAGATGTTTTTTAAAAATAAAAAATTTAATTGAAGCAGAAATAAATAATGGTTCAAAAGACTATGACTCAGAGTTTATAAGAAATCACATAAACAAGCTAACTTCCTAAATTTTCATATTCACTTGTTAGCTGATAATAAGTATCGAAATCTAAATTTTGAGGCCGTAAATTTAAATCAATTTTTAATTTGTCCGAAATTCTTTGATCCCCATTAAATATTTGATTAAAAGGTTTTTTAAGCATTTTTCTCCTTTGGTTAAAAAAAACTCTAGTAATTTTTTCTAAATTTTTAGGATCTTTAATTTTAAAAAATTTCTTTTTAGGAACAAAAAGCAATAAGGAGCTTTCTACCTTTGGTTTAGGAGAAAAACATTCAGGTTTGATATCACAAATTTTTTTTACTTCTAGTTTCCAATTAGCTAAAATTGATAATCTGCCATATGAAGAAGTATTAAATTTTGCAATTATTCTATCTGCTACCTCTTTTTGAAACATTAATATTAAATAATCAAACCAAAAACTTTTTTTTAAATTAAGTATCCATTTGCTTAGAATTTCTGTTGATATATTGTAAGGCAAATTTCCAAAAACAGTTAATTTTTCATTTAATATTGAATTTTCTTCAATATTTAATATATCCTCATTTATAATTTTTATTTGATTTTTAAACTCATTATCTAATTTGATTGCTAAATTTTCGTCTTTTTCTATTACAATAACTTTTTTTGGTTCTTTTTTAATAATATAAGATGTTAAATTTCCCGTACCAGGTCCTATTTCTAGAATATTTTTATTTTTTATAACAGCTGTATTGGTGATTTTTTCTAGGGTATATCTATCTATTAAAAAATTTTGACCTAAACTTTTTTTAGCTTTAGTCATTACTTATCTAAAAAAGATATTGCTTTTATCAAACTTAAAGGATTAGATAAATTTTTTCCTAACATTTGTTCATTTGGACCATGATCAGGAGAAATTCTGATAAAAGGCAGTCCTAGAGTAATATTAATAGCATCATATTCAAATATCGTTTTTAGTGGTGTTAATACTTGATCATGATACATTCCTAAAATTACATCAAACTTACTTCTGTTATCTTTTAAAAACATAGTATCAGTTGAAATTGGTCCTAAAATTTTATAACCAGATTTAGCCAAATAATTAATTGTAGGTCTGATTATTTTTTCATCTTCGTTATATCTTTCTATACTTTCACAATGAGGATTAAGTCCAGTTACCCCTATTTTGGGTTTTTTGTTAAAGTTTTTTTTGTAGAATTTGTTTATTAACTGAACTTTTTCTACAATATTTTTTTTGTTTATATTTTTTGGGATTAATCTAATAGGTAAATGTGTTGTTAAAGGACAAACAGATAGTTTTTTATTATAAATTAGCATAGCACTTTTTTTAATTTTAAATTCATTGCAAATGTATTCAGTCATTCCTTGAAGGCGTTTGTTTAAAAAAGTTTTTTTTGATATTGGACCATTTATCAGTTTTGTAGAATATCTATTTTTAATTAGTTCAAAGGCTACATTTAAACAATCTTCAATAAATTTATTAGATTTATTTGTAATTTTTTCAAATGCTTTTTTTTGATTAAATTCAATATTTATCAAATTAATTGAATTGTTATTTAAAGTATACTTTTTTAACTTTGAACTATCTAAAAGATTAATTTTTTTATGAATCTTTAATTTTTTCATCTGTAGATTAATTATTTTTTTGGAGCCAATTAAAATTATTGGACTTTTATATTTTTTATAATCTAGTGCTTTAAAAAAAATTTCTAAAAATATACTATTTGGCTCACCAGCCACTATGATTATAGGTTTAAAATTCATTAATAACTAAATCTTTTTTTATTTTGTTATAATAAATATTTGAATATTGATTCAACTGTTGATTAGTTTTTGCTTTGATTAAAGTATTAACTTTATTATCAATATCATTAGCTTGAACATCGTTATTTTTAATATCTTGAATTTTTATAATTAAAAAACCACTTGCAGTTAATATTGGTTTTGAATAGTCACCAATTTTTAAATTTGAGATATTCTTTTTGATAGTTTCATTTAATGAGCTTTTATCAAACCAGCCAATTTCTCCTCCAACTGTAGATGAGCTAGAGATACTATGAATTAGTGCTGCATTCTTGAAACCTTCTTTTTTAATATCTGCTTGTATCTCTTGATACTTAATTTGCATTTGACTTTCATTAGAAGATTTAAATAAAATTTCGGATAATAAGAACTTTTTATCTGGGTTCTTAACAACTTCATTAAAAATTTTTTCTTTATTAATAATAACTTTTGAATTAAATTTTTTAAAAATTATTTCATTCCAGATAGCATCAATTTGTATTTTTTGTTTCAGGTCATTAATTTGAACATTATTTTGTTTTAAATATTTTTCATATTCTGATATTGATTGAATTCCTTTTTTGTTTGACATTGAGATCAAAACTTTTTTTAAATATTTATCTGAAACTTTAATTTCATCTACAATTTG
>JACWEN010000013.1 GCA_014653455.1 Pelagibacterales bacterium SAG-MED46
GAGGTAAGAGGTGCGCCTTTAATAGGAGCTACAGCTAGCTATGGAATTGTTCTGGCAATTCAAGAAAGTAAAGATACTGATTTTATTAAAAAAAGTGCAGAAGAATTAATTCAATCAAGACCCACTGCTATAAATTTAAAATGGGCAGTCGACCGTATGATGAAAAAATTAGCAGGAATTAATAGTGATAAAATTTTGGATATTGCATTAAATGAAGCTAAAGAAATATGCAATGAAGATGAAAAGTTCTGTGAAAACATTGGTATTAATGGATTAAAGATAATAGAAGAAATTTATAATAAAAAGAAAGATACAGTTAATATTTTAACACATTGTAATGCTGGTTGGTTAGCAACTATAAATTGGGGCACAGCTACATCTCCAATTTATCATGCACATAAAAAAGGTATTCCCGTTCATGTTTGGGTCGACGAAACAAGACCAAGAAATCAAGGTGCAAATTTAACTTCGTATGAGTTAAATGAAGAAGAAATACCAAACACCATTATTGCTGATAATACAGGAGGTATTTTAATGCAAAGAGGTGAGGTTGATATGTGTATAGTTGGAACTGATAGAACTTTATCAAATGGAGATGTTTGTAATAAAATTGGTACTTACCTTAAGGCTTTAGCAGCACATGATAATAATGTTCCTTTTTATGTTGCACTTCCAAGCTCAACAATAGATTGGGATATTAAAGATGCAAAAGATATTCCAATAGAAAAAAGAAATTCTGAGGAGTTGTCTCATGTTGAGGGTGTCGATGAGAATAATCAAATTAAGAAAGTTCTAATATATCCTAAAAAAAGCAAGGTAATGAATTTAGCTTTTGATATTACATCTGCAAAATATGTAACAGGTTTAATTACAGAAAAAGGGATTTCTGAAGCTTCATCTAATGGTTTAAAAGAATTATTTAAGAAATAATTCTTGAGGAAATCAATCCATCAAGTGGTTTTGGGTGAAACCATGTAGATTTTTGTGGCATATATTTTTTCTTTTCAGCAATAGATAAAACTTGCAAAATATTTGTTGGATATAATCTAAATGCTAAATCATATTTTTTAGAATTTACAAGATTTTCTAAAGCTTTTTTACCTTTAAAACCTGATACGAAATCAATATTTTTTTTATTATTCAAAATTTTATTTAGTATTAATTTTCTCAACAATGTTACATCTAATTCTTTTGATTTTTTGAATGGTTTAATCATATACCACTTATTATTTACATACATTTCAATTTGGTTTTGTTTGAGTTTATTATTCTTTTTAGATGTATTTATAGAGAAGTATTTTGAAATTATTTTTACAATTTTTTCAAATTTCATACTGGTTTTTATAACTCTATTGTAATCCAATATATTTACTTGATTTTCAGGAAAAGCAATAACCATTGGAGCAATTTTTTTTTTGCTTTTTAGCATGGCTTGAATCCTATGATGTCCATCACATATGTATATTTTCTTTATATTTTTTAGATAATTTAAAAGTAATTTTTCTATATTTGATTTTTTAATAACCCAAAGTTCATGCCTACATTTATCTTCAGATTTAAAATTATAATCTGGCTTAAATCTAAAAAAATTGTTTAATTTCTTTAAAGAATTTGGGTTAGACTTATATGTCGTATATATAGGGCTTATTTGACTATTAAATTTTAATAATTGCTCTTTTCTTTTTTTAATCCTTTTTACAAAGGTTTCTTCATGACCTAATATTTTTTTATCATCATAATTATCTAAATTTATTTTACCAACTATCCCAAGTAATTTCTTTTTGCTGTATGTAATTCGATATAAATAGAAATGATTTGACTGGTCTTGTTGAATAATGTCATTATCATAAAGGCTTTGAAGCATTTTTTTTGATTTATTAATGTTAGAAGTATTTAATAAATTAAGAAAATTTATTTTTTTAGTTAGTTTGTAATTATTAATATAACTTAAGTTTGGCGAAGTTACTTGTTTTGCAAATTTTTTTTTTGGTCTTATACCGCTAAATGGTTTTATGAGACTCAATGTTTAAATTAAGCAATTTTAGGAAGATCTTCTAAAGCCTTATCCATACTTCCTTTATCAAACTTATCTTCTGCTAAGCTTCCTTCGAAGTAATCTCCATATGCTTTCATGTCAAAATGTCCATGACCACATAAATTGAATAGTATTGTTTTAGACTCTCCATTTTTTTTTACACTCTAAAGCAGCATCAATAGCACCCTTAACAGCATGAGTTGCTTCAGGTGCAGGAACTATACCTTCCGTTCTTGCAAAATTTACTCCTGATTCAAAACATTCTTTTTGACCATATGCTTTTGCTTCAATTGCATTAATATCTCTTAGGTGACTGACGAGCGGAGCCATGCCATGATATCTTAATCCACCCGAGTGTGTTGCTGGTGGAATAAATTGAGATCCTAAAGTATGCATTTTTACCAAAGGTGTTAATTTGCCTGTATCACCAAAGTCATAAACAAATTTACCTTCCGTTAATGTAGGACATGATTTTGGTTCACATGCTATTACTCTTGTTTTTTTTCCTTCTCTAAAATTTTTTCCTAAAAATGGATTTACTAATCCTGAAAAATTACTTCCACCTCCTGTGCAACCAACTAAAATATCAGGATAATCATCTGCCATTTCCATTTGTAATAATGCTTCATTGCCTACGATAGTTTGATGCATTAAAACATGATTTAACACACTTCCTAACGCGTATTTTGTATCAGGATTTTTAGCAGCCATTTCTACAGCTTCAGAAATTGCAATTCCTAAACTTCCTGTATTGTTTGGGTCTTTTGCTAAAATTGCTTTACCGCTATCTGTCTCGTTTGATGGACTTGCAACACATCTTGCTCCATAAGTTTGCATAACAAGTTTTCTATATGGTTTTTGTTCAAAACTTACTTTTACCATATAAACATCCAATTCAATTCCAAATAATTTACATGCAAATGCTAGTGAAGTTCCCCACTGACCTGCACCTGTTTCGGTAGTTATTTTTTTCGTACCTTCTTCTTTATTGTAAAAAGCTTGAGCAACAGCAGTGTTTGGTTTGTGACTGCCAGAAGGACTAACACCCTCATATTTGTAGTAAATTTTTGCTGGAGTATCCAAATGTTTTTCTAATTTTCTAGCTCTATATAATGGTGATGGTCTCCATTGTTTATAAATTTCTCTTACAGGCTCAGGTATTTCTATCTCTCTATCTTGAGAAACCTCTTGGCCAATTAAAGCCATTGGAAACAAAGGGGCTAAATCATCTGGTCCAATTGGTTTTAATGTTCCTGGATGAAGAGGAGGCTCCATAGGTTTTGGTAAATCTGCTGCAATGTTATACCAAGTCTTCGGCATTTTGCTTTCTTCCAAGAAATATTTTATTGTATCAGCCATTTTAAATTTTCTATAGTCTCATCTTAAATTAAGTTAAAATCAAGTTGTTTTTAATGAGTAAAACAAAGGCTGAAATAATCAAATATTCAAAAATGCTTAATAGCAGAAAGTTATCTGCTCTTAGGTCAGGAAATATATCTGCCAGATATAAAGATGGTTTTTTTATTACTCCATCTGGAAAAAAATATTCTTCTTTAAAAAATAAAGATATCGTTTTTGTTTCCTTAAAAGGTAAGTTTGATAAAAAAAAAGGTATTCCATCCTCCGAGTGGAAGTTTCATCAAGACATTTATAGAAATAAAAAAGAAGCTGAAGCAATTGTTCATGCTCATTCAACTAACGCAACAGCAGTTTCTACTCACAAGAGAGGAATTCCATCTTTTCATTATATGGTAGCTATGGCAGGAGGTCATGATATCAAATGTGCAAAATATGCAACTTTTGGAACTAGAGATTTATCAAAAAATATTTTGAAAGCACTAAAGGGGCGAAAAGCTTGCTTGATTGCAAATCACGGACAGATTGCATTTGAAGAAAATTTATCAAAAGCATTCGAATTAGCTGAAGAGGTTGAAAATATATCGCTTCAGTATATAACGAGCTTAAAATTGGGTAAGCCTAAAATTCTTTCATTTAAAGAAATGAAAAAAATTTTATCCAAATCAAAGAATTATAAAAAAGGATAACTAATGACTAAAGTTGGAGAGCATATAACTCTAGACATTATTGGAACTACAAAAGAGTATGATCCATATATATTTGAAAAAGTTATTCACGATATTGCAAAAGCTGCAAAAGTCACAATTCTAAATATTTCAAAGTATAAATTTGAACCTCAAGGATTTACAATTCTTGCTTTGTTAGCAGAAAGCCATATTAGCTTTCATACCTTTCCAGAAAAAGGAATTATTAGTTTTGATTTCTTTACTTGTGGAAAAGTCAGTCCATCAATAGCAATAGATATTATTAAAAAAGAATTTAAACATACGAGAATAGTTAAAAAAGAATTTAATAGAGATACCAAATCTCTTTATCACGATATTTATAGTTCACCTGGCTTACAAAAATCATATGTAGTGAATGATGTTTTAGAAGATTTTAAATCGAAAGTAGGTCAACATATTGAAATTTTAGATTTAGAACAATTTGGGAAATCTTTATTTATTGATGGTGAAATTCAAGTGGCTACAACTGATGAGCATTTGTACAGCTCTACATTTGTTGGCGCTGGTCTTAATTTAAACAAAAATAATGAAAGAGCAGCTATTATTGGTGGAGGAGATGGTGGTGTAGCAAGAGAATGTATTTCAAAAAATTTTAATTTTATTGATTGGTATGAACTTGATCCTGAAGTCGTTGATGTTTGTAGTAAGCATCTTGGGGATATTGGAAAAAAAGCGACAGAAAAAAATTCTGTAAAATGTGTTTGGGGAGACGCATTCGAAAGTATTAAATCAGTAAGTGACGATACTTATGATCATATCTTCGTAGATTTGAATGATGATCAATTTTGTATTGATTTAGCAGCAAAAAATATGGACTCATTGGTTAGAATTTTAAAACCAAAAGGAGTTATCACTACTCAAGTTGGAAGTCAGGATAAAAAACCCCATCAAGTTGAAAATTGGATGAATGTGTTTAACCAAAACTTTGGCAACACTAAATTATCAAGAGTTTATATCCCAAGTTTTGACTGTTCTTGGAATTTCTCTTCCTCAATAAATCATTAATTTTCTTTTTAATTAATTAAATTTGTGAAATAATTAATCTTAATTAAAGGAGAAAATAATGACTATAATTAAAAAAACTATTTTAACTGTTCTTGCTTCTTTATTAATCATCGGAAATGTTTACGCTGATAAAATAAAAATTGGAACTGAGGGTGCTTATCCTCCTTGGAATTCAAAAGATGCTTCTGGCAATCTTATTGGTTTTGAGGTTGAGTTAGCAAATGAACTTTGTGCAATCATGAAACATGAGTGCACTATTGTAGAACAAGATTGGGATGGAATGATTCCAGCTTTATTAATGAGAAAGTTTGATGCGATAATGGCAGGTATGTCAATTACTGCAGAAAGACAAAAAACAATAACTTTTTCTCAAGGTTATGCAGACGAGGTAGCATCTTTAGCTGTAATGAAGGGTTCTAGCTTAGAAGGCATGGATACTCCTGAAGGTGTAAATTTAACTTTGGGTGGATCAGATGTTAAAAAAGCTCTTAAAACTCTAACAGGCGCACTTGCAGGAAAAACTGTTTGTACTCAAACAGGAACAATTCACCAAAACTTTTTAGAATCTGGCGATGTAGGAAAAGTAAATGTAAGAACTTACAAGACTCAAGATGAAGTAAATTTAGATTTGACATCTGGTAGATGTGATGTTGCATTGGCAGCAGCTGTTGCTTTTACAGATTATGCTGACAAATCAGGTAAAGCAGTAGTTCTTGTAGGACCAACTTTTTCAGGTGGTGCATTTGGTAACGGTGTTGGTGTTGGTATCAGGCAAGGTGGAGATGATGCGATCGGAAAAAGAGACGCAAAACTTCTAAAAGACTTCAACAGAGCAATTAATACAGCTAGAAAAAAAGGAATTATTAGCAAACTTGCTATTAAACACTTTGGTTTCGACGCTTCTATGTAATTAATTTCAGATTTGGCGACTATAATATATAGTCGCCAGTCTATATGGAACTTCTCGCATTTGGTAAAACTGGTTGGGGTGATGAATTATTTTATGCCACACTAATGACCATTGCTGTCTCAGTTACAGCAATGTTAATTGGATTTTTCTTTGCACTAATATTTACACCTTTAAAGCTATCAAAATATAAATCTCTAAATTTAATTGGAATTTTTTACACAACAGTTATTCGTGGTGTTCCTGAACTTTTAGTAATTTATCTTTTCTTTTTTGGTGGAAGTGGAGCGATTATGTATGTGGCATCTATTTTTGGATATTTTGAATATATTGAAATTAATGCCTTCATAACTGGCTCCATGGCAATTGGAATAATTTCAGGTGCTTATTCAACAGAAGTGTTTCGTGGAGCAATTCAATCAATAGATAAAGGTCAATTTGAAGCCGCTAAAGTTTTGGGTGTAAGTAAATTTGTTCAGTTTTATAAAATAATATTACCTCAAATGTTAAGACTAGCCATTCCAAATCTTAGTAATGTTTGGCAAATTACTTTAAAAGATACATCTCTTATTTCTGTTACAGGATTAGTTGAAATTATGAGACAATCTTATGTAGCTGCTGGATCTACTAGAGACCCATTATTCTTTTACTCATTTGCTGCAGTTTTATATTTATTACTTACTTATTTAAGTATGAAGTTAATTAATAAATTAGAAGCTAGATATAGTAGGGGGTATTAATGGATTTTGATTTAATGTTTACTAGCTTCCCTAAATTATTAAGTGCTACGTTAATTACGTTAAAACTTTTATCTGTCTCTTTAATAATTGGAATGTTTTTAGGTTTATTTTTTGCAATTTTAAGGCTTAACAAAAATAAAATCATTAATAAATTTGCCTATGGTTATTCGTATGTATTTAGAGGAACACCTTTACTAGTGCAGATATTTATTATTTACTTTGGATTGGGTCAGATTGAATATTTAAGAACAACATTTTTGTGGGAAATATTAAAAGAACCTTATTGGTGTGCAATTATTGCTTTTGCATTAAATACTGGTGCTTATACATCTGAAATACTAAGGTCTGCATTTCAGACAATCAAACCAGGCATTATTGAAGCTGGTAAAAGCTTAGGAATATCAAGCAAAATAATATTCTATAAAATTCAAATTCCAATTGCCATCAGACAATCACTACCTGCCTACGGAAATGAAATAATATTGATGATGAAGGGAACTTCTTTAGCAAGTACGGTCACATTAATGGACTTAACAGGTGTAGCAAAATATATCATTTCAACAACATTTAAACCTATAGAAGTATTTATCGTTGCAGGTGGAATTTATTTATTTATGACCTTTATCATTCATAATATCATTAAGTACTTAGAAAAAAAATATAGTTTTCAACAATAAAAATGTTTTTAACAGAGAAACAAATTAAAGATTATCAAACTGATGGTGTGATAATCATTAAAGATATATTTAATGATTGGATTGAACCATTAAGAAAAGGATTTCAAAAAGTTTTAGATAATCCAAGTAAACATGGACGAGAAAATGTTAATGACAGTGCCGGTAGATTTTTTGAAGATTATTGTAATTGGGATAGAATAAAAGAATTTAAAGATTGTATTTTTAATTCACCTGGTGCTCAAATTGTTACAGAAGCAACCAATTCTAAATCAGCTCAAATTTTTCATGAACATATTTTTATTAAGGAGCCAGGGACAAATAAAGAAACACCTTGGCATCAAGATATGCCTTATTACTGTGTTGATGGTAATGATACGGGAAGTTTTTGGATACCATTAGATAAAGTTGATAAAAAAAATAATCTTAAATTAATTTTAGGCTCTCATAAATGGTCAAAGTTAATAAGACCTACAAAATGGTCTACAAATCAGTCTTGGTATAAAGATGATGCTTCATTCATGGATTTACCTTTATTAGAAGAATTTGAAAAAAATATTTTAATCCCAGAATTAAGTTTAGGTGATGCTGTATTGTTTAATTTTAAAATTGTACATGGCTCAACTGGAAATAACACCTCTAAGTCTCGAAGGGCATTTTCAATGAGATTTATAGGAGATGACATTAAATATATTGATAGAGGAGGACCAACTTCACCACCATTTGAAGGAATTAACTTAAAAGCTGGAGATTTAATGCGTGAAGATTGGTTTCCACGAGTTTTTAGTAGTTAGTATACTCTTTAATTTCTTTAATTTTTGATCCTGAATGATTGTTTATATCAAGTTTAATTTTAGCTCGAGTGTCATTAAGAAAATGTACATCTCGAGATAATCTTATAAAATTTTCCCCAAAGTTTGAGTCTTTTTCACACTTCCTTTTATCGTCTTCAATAATCCACAGTTTAGAATTTACATTTTTTAATGCCACAAAAAATTTTTCTAATTTTTCATCTAGTTTAACATTTTTTTCAAGTTCACTTTTTAAAACTTCATATTCATCATTTATAAATTTAAGCTTTTCAGAATCTTTAATTCTATCTTTTTTGATTTCCAAAATGGATATTTTATCAAAAAGTTCACCAACAGATACTTCAACTAGAATTTTGTTCATAAAGTTTTATACTATGTTAAATTGTTATAAAAATGTCTAATATTTTAGTTATTAAACACGGTTCATTGGGTGATATAGCCCAAGCATGTGGGGCAATTCAAGATATTTCTGAAAATCACAAAGATGATGAAGTTCATTTGCTAACAACAAAACCGTATTTTGAATTATTTAAAAAAAATCCACATATTTCCAATGTTATTTTAGATAAGAGATTACCAAGATTTAATCTGATCTATTTATACGCATTAATGAAAAATATTAAGAAATACAAATTTATCAAAGTTTATGATTTACAAAACTCAAGTAGAACAGCTTTTTATAAAAGAATATTATTTCCTAAAGCAACAAAAGAAATATGGTCATCTACAGAAACCACATTACCTGAAGGAACAACAAAAGAAGATTTTGATAAAGACTCAGTTTTATCTAGATTTGATCATCAATTAAAAAGTTCTGGTATTAATACCAATCATACTTTAAGCCCTGATTTTTCTTGGAGCCCATCAGATATATCTCAAATAAAAAATTATCATCAATTGGAGAAATATATTGTTCTTTTTCCTTTTTGTTCCCCTCATTTAACCTCTAAGAAGTGGCCTTATTATAATGACTTAATAATTATGATTAATGAAAAATTAGAAAATAAATTTAAAGTAATTATTGCACCTGGACCAGCTGAAATTAAAGATGCAGCAAATATTAATGCAGTTTGTGTTTTAGATAATGGTAAAGCTTTAGATATTTCTCAATTAGCTGCGTTGATTAAAGATAGTTCATTTGTTGTTGCTAATGATACGGGTCCTGCTCATATGACGGCTCATTTAGGATCAAAAGGAATTGCTTTATTTGGCTCTCATACAACTCCTTTTAAAGTTAGTATAGAAAGAGAAAACTTTAAAGCAATACAGGCTCCAGAATTATCTAAGCTGTCAGCAGAAAAAGTTTTTGAAAGATTGTCCGAGATTATTTCTTAAGTTTTTCTAATATT
Organism: Pelagibacterales bacterium SAG-MED46; assembly: GCA_014653455.1. Taxonomy (GTDB): domain Bacteria; phylum Pseudomonadota; class Alphaproteobacteria; order Pelagibacterales; family Pelagibacteraceae; genus Pelagibacter. The sequence continues at coordinate 9,607 of JACWEN010000013.1, forward strand.
CTTAAAAATATAGGAACTGTAAAAAGTATAAAAAGTAATCTTATTATATGATGAAATGCTACAAAGTCTGGATCTAAATCAAAAGCAATTGCTATAACCGCTACCTCATAAATTCCACCAGGACTAAAAGATAATATCAAAGTTAAAATATTAGTATCAACAAAGAATGTAGCAACATATGCAGCAAGCAAACCTAGTAAGACCAATATAGTTGTAGCAACTATACTGTGTAATGAATTATTAGCAATTTCTTTAACTGTTTTTTCAGCAAATCTGCATCCAACAGATGCACCAAGTATTAAAAGACAAAAGTTAATAGTTGCATCAGGTAATTTATATGAGGCAATATCTGTAATTTGTAACAATCCACTAGCAAATAATGTTCCTGACAATAAAGCTGCTGGAACTCTAATTTTATCAAAAACAAAAATAAAAAATAAAGATGCAATAATAAGTAAGATTAAATTTAGATGATTTTGACCTATGTAATCAAAGTTATCCAATAACAACGCCTCTGAACCAGTATTATTAACAATAATAAATGGAATAACTGTTATGATTATAATTAATCTAATTAAATGAGATGTTGCTACTTGAGATAAATCAGTTTTTTCATTTTCTGCTAAAATCATTAATGGACCTAAAGCTCCTGGTGCAGCAGAGAATATTGATGCTTTTTCACCGTAACCTGAAAATTTTTGAAGATATTTTGATACAATCAAAATACAGACAATTATATAGATTAGCATTATTACAGATGTCCAAATCCAATTGATCATCTGATTAAACAGGTTTTGATCTATGTAGTTACCTATATGAAGTCCAAGGATAATTAAAATTGAACTTAGAGCTATTTTAGGCATTACAACTTTTAGCCCAGCTAATGCAGCGATAGATGTCACTATCATGGGACCCAACATCCAAGCTAAAGGAATATTGAAATAGTCTGCAATTATCGCACTAGGTATTGAAATTAAGATTACTGAAATAAACTTTTTAGAAAAAAGCTGTTTAAAACTTGAATAATAAAAAGTAACCTTAAACTGGTTCATTATCAGTTCTTCTATCACCACTTTGAAAAAAAATAATAGAAAAGAAATTAACGATAAAAGCTGGTTTTAATTTTTTTAAAATTTATTAATAGCTATTACTAGGTTTATATCCCAATAATTAGAATCAATCATTAGTTGAATAATAATATTATAAGTTGCATTAATATTTATACTGTAATTTACTATGTTTTTTTAAATTAGAGAGGGAAAAATAATGACAAACTTAAAAAGAATAGTTTCAGTATTATTTTCAGCAATCCTATTATTCTCAGCAACTACAACTAGTTCAATTGCGATTGATAAAATTCACTTCGTAATTGGTGGTGGTGCTGGTGGTGGTTGGGATGGAACTGCTAGAGGTACTGGAGAAGCTTTAACAAAAGCTGGTATGTTAAAAAGTGCATCATTTGAAAATATGTCAGGTGGTGGTGGTGGAAAAGCTTTAGCTTTCATGATTAATACTAAACCTGCAAATACAGTTTTAGTTCAATCTACGCCATTAGTTTTAAGATCAATCACTAGACACAAAGGTTATGTAAAAGGTAGTGGTACTTTATCTTATAAAGATGTTGTGCCGATCGCAGGTGTAATCGGTGACTATGGTGCAATAGCTGTTGCAAAAAACTCACCTTACAAAAACTTTAAAGATGTAGTTGATGCATATAAGAAGAATCCAAGCTCAATCAAAATGGCTGGTGGATCAGTAAGAGGAAGTATGGACCATTTAATTGGTGCTTTAGCTTTCCAAGCTGCAGGTGCTAATCCAAATGATGTAGCTTACATTCCTTATGATGCTGGTGGAAAAGCGTTAGCTGGACTTTTATCTGGAGAAACTCAAATTATCTCTACAGGTTTAGGTGAATTGATGGGTGCAAGAGACCAAGTAACAATTATTGGTATTACTGCTCCTTCAAGAGTTTCTGATGCTCCAGATGCACCAACTCTAAAAGAACAAGGATATGATGTACAATTCGTTAACTGGAGAGGATTTTTTGGTCCTCCAGGTATGAGCAGTGCAGATAAAAATGCAATTGCTAAAATGCTAGGCGATGTACAAAAAACTTCTGAATGGGAAAATGTAAGAGCAAGAAATGCTTGGGTCAATATTTACAATCCAGGTGATAAGTTTGTTTCTTTCTTAGAAAAACAAACAGAAGAAATGACAGCTCTTATGAAGAAATTAGGAGTTATATAATCTTAAGGGTTATTTAAAAATTAGAGCAGTGAATATAAATACTACAAAAATTATATCACTGCTCTTTTTTATTTTTTCAACATTTTATTTATATACTGCTTACCAAATTCAAGTTTTTGCATTTGATGAAAATGCACCTTTTAATGCCAGAACATTCCCAATTTATTTAGGCTATGCTGGTTTATTTTTTTCAGGATTAAAATTAATTTTACCAGACCCAAACACAATTAAAGTAGAGCACAAAACGTTAGAATATAAAAAAACAGCTATTTTAGTTTTAATTGCAATTGTATATGGAGCTACAATTTTAAAAGTTGGTTATTTTTTAACGACTTCTTTCTTTTTAATAGGGTCATATTATTTTTTAGGTGAGCGAAGGTGGATATTGATGTTTATGTTATCTTTTCCATTTGTTGCAGCATTTATGTATTTATTACATGGTATTCTTGATATTTATCTAAGAGATCCTTTTCTTCAAATGATAGGAGTAATGGGATGATTGAAGGAATTTTAATTGGTTTAACAACAGCACTTACGTTTCAAAATATATTCATGGTTATGATTGGATGTTTTTTTGGAACTATTATTGGGATGCTACCAGGACTTGGACCAATGACAGCAATTGCATTAATGATACCTATTACATATGGTTTTGATCCTGCAACTGGTTTAATTTTAATGGCTGGTGTTTATTATGGAGCGGTGTTTGGAGGTTCAACTTCTTCAATATTACTAAATGCACCAGGTGTTCCAGGAACTGTTGCAACATCTTTTGACGGTTATCCAATGGCTCAGCAAGGTAAAGCTGGAAAAGCATTAGCAATAGCTGCTTGGAGTTCCTTTGCAGGTGGAACACTTGCTGCAATTTATTTATTATTTATGGCACCTAGTTTATCAAAAGTTAGTTTATCGTTTAGATCACCAGATTATTTTGCCTTAATGATTTTAGGGTTAACTGCAATTGCAGCGTTTTCTTCTAAAGGTCAATTTATAAAAGCAATGATGATGGTAGTGCTTGGTTTAATGCTAGCTTCAGTCGGTCAAGACAGCTTATCTGATATTACAAGATTTACGTTTAACAATATGAATTTAACAGATGGCATAAGTTTTGTTCTTGTTGTTATGGCAACTTTTGCAATGAGTGAAGCTCTTACTATTATTTTAAAACGTAATGATCCAACAGCTGCTGCAAAACAAGTATCTTTAACAGAACTTGGTTCGATTAGAATTAATAAAGAAGAGAGAGCAAAAATGTTAAAAACTATTCCTCGAACATCAATTATTGGTTTTATTATTGGAGTTTTACCAGGAGCTGGAGCAACTATTGCATCATTTCTTGCTTACGGGATGGAAAGAAATTTAGTTAAAGATGAAGAAAAAGAAAAGTTTGGAAAAGGTAGTGTTCATGGACTTGCTGCACCAGAGACTGCAAATAATGCAGCGTGTTCTGGGGCGTTTGTTCCATTATTAACTTTAGGTATTCCTGGAAGCGGAACAACTGCTGTAATGTTAGGAGCTCTTTTGGGTTTTGGTATTCAACCTGGTCCAAGACTTTATATGACAAACCCTGAAATATTTTGGTCAGTTATTATGTCAATGTATATAGGAATGGTAATTTTGTTAATTCTTAATCTACCTTTAATTCCTTATATAGCTAGAATTTTAGCTGTTCCTAAAAATTATTTAATTCCATTAATTTTATTTTTTTCAATTACTGGAATTTATGTAATGTCTTTTAATAATTTTGATATTTATTTGATGATAGGAATTGCTGTTGTTGCAACATTTATGCGTTTGTATGATTTCCCAATGCCTCCCCTTATATTAGCTTTTGTACTTGGTGGATTAATGGAAGAAAATTTAAGAAGATCTTTATTATTAAGCGATGGTTCTTGGACTTTTTTATGGGACAGAACTCTTACAGCTTGCATATTGGCAACTACAATTTTAATTATAGGATGGCAAATCTACAAAACTATTAAAAAAAAATAATAAATTAGTTAAAATACTTAATTTTTGTTATTGTTATTAATGAAATTAATAGGTCGAAGACAATTTTTAAAAACATCTTTGTCAGGTCTTGCTTTAGCAACATTACCGGCTATATCTTTTTCCCAATCTAACCCTGATGTTGTTGTAATTGGTGCTGGTTCAGCAGGACTATCAGCTACCGCAGAGCTCATGAAAAAAGGAATATCAGTTTTATGCGTTGAAGCAATGAATAGAATTGGGGGAAGATGTTATGCAGATACTTCAACTTTTGGAATACCAATTGATATAGGCGGCCATTGGCTTCATGGTTTTTCAGAAAACCAACTTGCAAAATTCGGGAAGAAGCATAAAGATAAATTTAAAATATATCCAGAAGATGCGCCTTCGGTTGTTTATGATGGAAAAAGAAAAGTTGAAGCAAATGAGCTTTGGAGAATATACAAAGAACTAAAAAAAATTAGAAGTACTAATATAACTGATGTACCATTTATAACTTTAGTACCAGAAAAAATAAAAAAAAGTAGCTGGTTTGATACTGCCGCTAAGATGGTGGGTGACGCAAGAGATCTAGATAATTTTTCTACTTATGATGACAATAGCAATTGGTATGATCCAGGAACAGGTGATGGTCTCTGTAGAGAAGGATACGGTACTTTGTTGGCTTATTATCGAAAAGATGTTCCTGTTAAATTAAATACAATTGTTAGTGAAATAAAGTGGGGTGGAAAAGGAGTTCAGGTTGTAACTAATAAAGGAACTATAAATGCTAAAGCATGCATCGTTACGACTTCTATTGAAGTTATTAAAGCTGAAAAAATTAAATTTACACCGGCTCTACCAGCAAGAAAAATTAAAGCTTTAGATGGAATATCAATGACTTATTCAAATCGAGTTTTAATGCAATTAAATAAAAAATTTTACAATGCAAAAAGAATTAAAAATGACACCTGGTTTCATACCAAATGTAAAAGTAATGGAGTAAAATCACCAGAAACTTATTATGGTTCTCTTAAAATGGGAGGATCAAATGTATCTCTTTTTGGTATATCGGGTCAATTTGCAAAAGATCTTGGAGACGAAGGTGAAGAGGCGATGATAGATTTTATTCTAAACGATCTTAAGTCTACATTTGGTTCAAAATTTTATAAAAAATATTTTATTAAAGCTAAAGCTATAGCATGGTCTAAAAATCCATACACATTAGGCTCTTACACTGGAGCAATACCTGGAAAATCTAGAAATTTAAGACGAGAGTTAAGAATGCCGGTTGGAGATAGAGTTTTTTTTGCAGGAGAAGCAACTGCAATGGCTTTTAGCACAGTTCATGGTGCTGATAGAAGTGGTGCTAGAGCCGTTAAGGATCTCTATATATCACCAGCGTTAGATTAGATAATATTTATTATGAATAAAATATTTATAATTTTATTTTTTTTATTTTTTACAAGTACAACATTTGCTGGAGAGAAAGAGAATGCAAATCATGAAGTTATGCCTATGGGTTGTTATGTTGAAGGAAAAAATGCATTTAATGATAGAGCAAAGGTTTATTTAAAAGAAGCAGAAGGTGTAATGGTAATGTATTTTGCTTGCAATAAAGATGTATCTGATTGGGATTGGTATTTTTCCAGACAAACAGATGTTAACATAAGTCATGAACAGGCATATACAGGGTGTGTTGAATCAGCAAAAAAAAGAAAGATAAAAGACTGCTATTTATTTGCTATAAATGACACAATAGTTTGGGGAAAAGATAATATTTTTTTAGCACAAGTTGAGAAAGAAGCTAAAGCAAAATTATCTAATAATGGAACAGACCAACCAAAAAATATAGCAGAGAAAACATCCAAAGACATATGTATTGAAGGTGATTGTATAAATGGTCAAGGAACAGAAAAATATGCAGATGGTTATACTTACACTGGTCAATTTATAAATGGAGAGCGAAACGGTCAAGGAACAGAAAAGTTAGAAGATGGTTATACTTACACTGGTCAATTTATAAATGGAGAGCGAAACGGTCAAGGAACAGAAAAATATGCAGATGGTTATACTTACACTGGTCAATTTAAAAATGGAAACCGAAACGGTCAAGGAACGGGGATATATGCTAATGGTAACAAATATGTTGGTGAACACAAAAATGGTAAAAAGGATGGTAAAGGTACTTACTATTGGACTGATGGAAGAAAATACATTGGTGAGTGGAAAAAAAATAAACGGCATGGTCAAGGGACAGAAATATTTACAGATGGATATACACAAAAAAAATTATTTGAAAATGGAATAATTATTAAAGCTGAGATACGAAATTTTGACATTGATAAACATTTAGAATTATTTAAAACGAAAAAATATATATCTTTGAGTCCATATAACGGTCAAATAACTTTTAAAAATTATGATCCATCTACTTTAAAAGAAGTTACATTTAATAAAAAAAGAAACACTAGAACTACAATAGGAATAGGGAAATGGAAGAATAAGAGGTGGTCCTTAAAATGGGTTCCAAAAAATCACAAATCATTCAGTTTTTTTGCTGAATATGATGATGATATAAAAATAGAAATATTGATTGAATATAATCAAAAACTAATGAAAGAAAAAAAGTCTGCAGAGAAGGAATTAGTTAAAGCTGAAAAGAAAGCAAAGTATTGGGCTAAAATGTATGGCCAAATGCCTTATTTTGTAAAAAAAAAATCTACTAAAAAAATTTTTATACACGGACCTGATAAAACAAGAACTAATCTTTGGTGGGCACCTTATAAAAAAAGGGAATTTCATGCACATGAAAATAAATGTGGCATAGAATATTGGTTGGAACATGATAAGGCGGCAAATACAGCAATAATGATGGAAAATTATGACAGATGTTCAAAAACAATGCTTCATGAATTAGCACACGTTTTTCAAAGACAAACTAAAGTAGTTCAACCACAAAAATGGGTAAAAGCGAAAAAATTGGATAAACACTATTGTACGCAATACGCTATGACAAATGATGCAGAAGATTTTGCTGAATCTTTAATGTGTTGGGTAGCGGTAAAATATCATCCACAAAGAATGAATGAAAAAGATGTAATAGTAATAAGTAAATTAATGAAAAACCGTATTAAGTATTTTAATGATTTGAACCTTAATGCTCATCCGTTAAAGATAGGAAATAATAATTAATTAAGACTTAATATCTATTCTTTTTCTAATTATTTCTTTATCTAATTTCATCTCTCGATATGAGATAATGAATATTCCTATAAATATTACACTAGCACCAATCCATGTATAAAGATCTGGTGTTTCACTAAATACAAAATATCCAATTATAGAAGCAAAAACTAAATTTAAAAAAGAATATGGTTGTGTCATGCTTACATCTACTAATTTATAGGCATGATTAAGTGTTAAATGTAGGACTGTTCCACTTAGTGCAGATAAGATTAAATATATTATTGTTTTTACACTTGGTGTTTGCCAGAAAAACAAAACTACAATGAAGCAGAATATACTCATAAATAAAGATTGATAAGCTAAAATTGTAATTGAACTATCATCTTTAGAAATTTTCTTTGTAATAATTATTACAATCGACCAAAGTAAAGAAGAAAATAAAGCCATGTATACGCCAATAGAAGTATCAACAAATCCTGGTCTAAGAATTATTAACATTCCACTAAAACCAAGGATTAAAGCTAGAGTTCGATAAATATAAATTCTTTCTCCTAGAAAAAATACTGCAAGAATAGTTACTATTAAAGGTACAACAAAAGATATAGCTGTAACTTTTTCAATTGGTAACATTACTAATGTAGAAAAATATAAAAGCATTGCTGGTAGATTAAGTATTGATCTGTACAAATGTTTTTTAAAATGTGTTGTTTTGAAAACTGAAAAATTTGTTTTAATTATATAAGGTAAAATTATTAGTAATCCAAAAAAGAACCTTAAAAAACCAGCTGTATAAACATTAATATCTTCTTGAGCTAATTTTAAAAAAGAAAGCATTAATGTTCCAAAAAACATTGCAATGATAATTAAAAAAATAGCTAATTTATTATTAGACATTAATAAATTACTATAAGTATAACTGAAGTATTAACAATCTTAGTTTAGGTTATCCTTATATTTTTCAACAATATTGGACCAGTAAAATTTAGAAACTGAGTCTTTTGCATTTTTTCCATATTCTAAATATTTTTTATTTTCTACCATCGAGTTTATAGATGAATAAATTTCATCTAAATTATTACCATCACAAATTAATCCTGTTTTTTCATGTATAATTGCATCAGATGCACCACCATCTTTACCCCCAATTGAAGGAACACTGTATTGAGCAGCTTCAACAAAAGCTATACCAAATCCTTCAACTGAAGATTTATGAATGATTGAAGGCATTATAAATAAATCAGATTTAGCAACTAAAGCATTTTTTAGATCATCACTTATATCTTTAAAAAACATAACTTGAGCTTCAAGATCTAATTCTTTAACAAGGTTTTTTATATTTTCCTCTTCAGCTCCATCTCCAATACAAATATAGACAATATCCGGATAAATCTGTTTAAGATTTCTTAAAGCCATTATTACTTTTTCATGATTTTTTCTTTTATCAAATCTTGAAACAGTAATTAATCTTGGGGTTTTAACCTTAAGTAAACTTTCGACTTTATCTAATGATTTTTTATCAAGATCTTTAATTGGATCAATTCCAGGATTAATAACTATAATCTTATTTTGATTTACACCAAGTTCTATCGCTAATTTTTTAGTATACTCTGAGTTTGCTACTACTTTTTCAACTTTATCTAAAACTTTGATGATACGTTTATTTATTCTAGATCCTTTTGTATGGTTAATTTCTTTTCCATGGATTAAACAATATTGTTTTTTATTAGTCTTTAAATGTTCTAAACTTTTCCAATGATCAGCAATAATTCCTTCAACTTTATTTTCTTTAATAAATTCATCTATCAAATAAGCTTTTCTGTACTTTCTTAGTAATTTAGGTCCACCAACTCTTTCAATTGAAAAAGATACTTGTTCATCAAAAGTTTTATGATTCTCAATAAAATCGGCAAATACTTTAATCATAAAGTTTTTAGATAGTTCTCTTGTTAGTCCCCACATTAAGCTTTGCATACCACCAAGCTCTGGAGGAAAAGATCTAGTTATGATTAGATGCATTAATCATATTTCCATTTAATACTGCAGCCTGCACTTGGAGTTTGATCTTGTGGTCCGCAACCTTTTTCAGCAACTTGTCTCATAGCTTTTAATAAATCACTTTCCCCATCTTTAACTGGAACAAAATTTTTAAGTTCTCTTAATCTACCTCTATATTGGAGCTCTAAATTTTTGTTGTAGCCAAAAAAATCTGGCGTACATACCGCATCATAAGCTTTTGCAATTTCTTGTGTTTCATCTATCAGATATGGAAAGCTAAATTTATTATCATTTGAAAATTGAATCATATTTTCAAATGAGTCTTCTGGATAATTTACAAAATCATTTGAACATATGGCAACTGAATTAATTCCAATCTTTTTTAACTCATTACAATCTTCAACTATCTCTTTTGTAACAGCTTTAACATAGGGACAATGGTTACAAATAAACATGATCAAAGTCCCATTTTCTCCTTTGATATTATCTAATGAGATTATTTTATTATCTGTAGATTTTAATTCAAATGGTAAAGCCTTTTTACCGAAATCACATATTGGAGTTTGAACTGGCATACTGTAATAATATATAAATTATGTTTTACGATTTAAAAGATAAAAAACCACAAAACTCTGGCGAAAATTGGGTGGCACCTAATGCAACTATTATAGGAGATGTTACTTTAGAAAAGAACTCTAGTATTTGGTTTAATGCAGTATTACGTGGCGATATTGAAAACATTTATATTGGCGAAGGATCTAATATTCAAGATGGAAGCATCTTACATACCGACCCAGGTTACCCTTTAAAAGTTGGAAAAGATGTAACTGTTGGTCATTTAGTTATGTTGCATGGCTGTACTATAGGTGACAATAGTTTAATTGGGATTGGTGCAGTAATACTTAACAACGCAAAAATTGGAAAAAACTGTATCATTGGTGCTAAAGCATTAATTACTGAGAATAAAGAAATTCCTGATAATTCATTGGTAGTAGGTTCTCCAGGAAAAGTTGTAAGAGAAGTAACAGAAGAGGAAAAAAAAGCAGTCTTAGAAAACACTAAACATTACCAAGATAATTGGAAAAAATATTCAAAATCAATTTTTTAAAATATAATTTAAATGCCAGCAGGTTATGTAATAGCTCAATTGAAAGTAACAAACCCAGAAAATTATAAAGAGTATGTAGAAAAAGTTACACCACTAGTAAAAAAATTTGGTGGAGAATTTCTTGTAAGAAACGGTGAGTATCAAATTTTTGATGGAGATACTAAATTTCCTAGAATTATAATACTTAAATTTCCAAGCTATGAAAAAGCATTAGAGTGGTACAACTCTGAAGAGTACAAACCGATAAAACAAATAAGACTCGATAATTCTGAAGGTACAAATATAATTATAAAAGGAATATAGTATGAAGAAAATTTTAACAATTTTTTTAACTTTTTTTTTTATAAATTCTTATGCAGGTATTGGGGACAAAACATTTACATTAACCCAAAATTATTCTGATGAGGAAGTTGAAAGACGTATTGAGAAAAAATTAATCCTCTCTTACAAAGACAATCCTCAACTTAATTATATTAAAGAAGAGGATGAAAAAGCTGGAAGATCATTATCTGACAGACTAGATGTGAGTGAAGATTATCAAATTCATTTCATTTATTTATTAGATAAAGATTCAAAAGATAAAGAATTAGATACTAATGGTTTTGTTGAAGAGCTTGCAATCAAAGCTAATGATACATTGTTAAAAATTACAGCAAAAAATAAAAAATCTA
>JACWEN010000014.1 GCA_014653455.1 Pelagibacterales bacterium SAG-MED46
CAAAACGCAGAAATGTTAGGTGAAATAGAAACGATTGATACAGGAAAACTTTTTAGAGAAACAAAAAAACAAGCAATCTATATTGCTGAATATTATGATTATTATGCAGGTCTTGCTGATAAAGTTGAAGGAACAGTTCTTCCAATTGATAAACCAAATGTTCAAGCGATAACTACAAGAATTCCAATTGGTGTTATTGCAGCAATCATTCCTTGGAATTCACAAATGTTTTTAACAGCAACAAAATTAGCTCCTGCCCTTGCTATGGGTAATACAGTAGTAATTAAATCTTCAGAATTAGCGCCAGCTGTAATGTTTGAATTTGCAAAACTTATTGAAAAAACTGGCATTCCTAAAGGAGTAGTAAATGTTATCACTGGCTTTGGTGATCCGTGTGGAAAAACTCTTACAACGCACAACCTAGTTGAAAAAATTGCTTTTACTGGTGGACCTGAAACAGCAAGACATATAATTAGAAATTCAGCAGATAATTTATCAGAGGTAAGTTTAGAACTAGGTGGGAAAAGTCCTGTTGCTGTATTTGATGATGCAGAACAAGAAAATGCAATAAATGGTATTGTTGCTGGAATTTTTGGTGCAAGTGGTCAAAGTTGTATTGCTGGTTCAAGACTTTATATTCAAAAAGGTATTTATGATGAATTTTTAGATAAACTATCAAAACGTGCATCTAAAATTAAAATTGGTACTCCTATGGATTCTGAAACTGAGATGGGGCCATTAAGTAGTTTTAAACAATTAGAAACAATTGAAAAAAATATAAAAGCAACAATTGATCAAGGTGGAAAAATAAAGTGTGGTGGTAAACGACACTCTTTTTCTAATAAAGGATATTATTTTCCAGCAACAATTGTAGAATGCGATAACCATAATTTACCTGTTGCAGAAAATGAATTATTTGGACCAGTTCTTTCTGTCATGAAGTTTGACGATGAAGAAGAAGTGATAAAAAAGATGAATGATAATCAGTATGGATTATCGTCTGGAGTTTATACTAGTAATCTTTCAAGAGGAATGAGAGTTTCTAAAGCAATAAGAGCAGGGATAACTTTTGTAAATACTTATAGATTAATTTCTCCATCTGCTCCGTTTGGAGGTATTAAAGATAGTGGTTATGGTAAAGAAGCAGGAATCGAGTCAATTAAAGACTATACAAGAGTTAAAACAACTTGGTTCTATACTTCTGATGAACCATCACTAGACCCTTTTTCAATCAGGTAATATTTTGTCCCCAAAACATACTGTATTAATTGTTTTAGTGATGTTTTTTCTTGGTAGCGCTTATCCGCTTGGTAAATTTGGATTGAATGCATCAATGAGTCCTATTTTCTTTGGTGCATTAAGAATGGGATTTGTTTTTTTATGTTTATTGCCATTTTGTAAAATAATTATTCCTAAAAAGAAATATATATTACCTTTAATAGGATTTTCTCTTTGTATGGGTGCTGGTGTTAATATGTTTTTATACTTGTCTATCAATGCGGTGACTTTATTAGCTCCTATAACGATTGGTGCACAACTATCTATACCATTTGCAATATTAATAAGTTCTTTGTTTTTAAAAGAAAGTATTAGTTTAAAAAAGTGGATTTTTATTTTTTCATCATTTTTAGGAATATTATTTGTAGCCTTTGATCCAAATATTTTAGATGAAATTGTTGGCACCTTTTTAGTTTTTGGAATGGCTTTTTTTTATGGACTATCTCAAGTTTTTTCAAGGTACATAAAAGACCTAGATGTAAAGTTTACAAACGCATTTATGGGGCTAATAGGTTTTTTAGTCTTGATTATCTTTTCTCAAATATTTGAAGGAAACATCATTGAACAAATAGAGAAAGTTGAAACAAATGGTTGGCTTGCAGTTATGTATGCTGGAATGATCATTTCAATTTTAGGACACATGATGATGTTTTATCTTTATAAGTTTTATCCAGTAGGAATGGTCATGCCTTTTTACTCACTATTTCCTATTTTTGGACTGATATTAACTTTCTTTATATTTGGTGAAGTACCCTCTTTAATAACAGTATTTGGGGGTATAGTTGTAATAACTTCAATATATTTACTTCAAAAAACTAAGTAATTTTTCATTGAATTGTTGAGATAATCATCATTTAATTATCTTTTTATAAATTGTTAACAATAAAAGAGGAAGATAATGAAAAAACTATTTATTGCTGCATTTATGCTTGTTTCAAGTTTTGGAACAAATGTAATGGCAGACGGACATGCGATTAAAATGGGGATTATCTTAGGATTTACTGGTCCTATCGAATCTCTAACACCAGCTATGAGAGACTCAGCTAAATTAGCTTTTGAAGAAGCTTCAGCGTCTGGATCTTTATTGGGTGGAAAAAAAATATCAGTATTAGAAGCAGACTCAACTTGTGTTGACTCAGCAGCAGCAACTGCAGCAGCTGAAGGATTAGTATCACAAGGTGTAGCAGCTATAATGGGTGCTGACTGTTCAGGTGTTACGGGTGCAATTGCATCTAACGTTGCTGTACCTAATGGTGTAGTGATGATTTCACCATCAGCAACTTCTCCAGGATTAACAACTCTAGATGATAAAGGATACTTTTTTAGAACAGCTCCATCAGATGCTAGAGGTGGTCAAATCTTAGCTGATATTACTAAAGATAAAAAAGTTAAAAGTGTAGCAATTACTTACACTAATAATGACTATGGAAAAGGCTTAGCTGATGTTTATAAAGCAGCAGTTGAAAGTCATGGTATTAAAGTAACTACTGTAACTGCTCACGAGGATGGTAAAGCAGATTACTCATCTGAAGTTGCAACTCTTGCTTCAGCAGGTGGTGATGCTGTAGCTGTAATTGGTTACCTAGACCAAGGTGGAAAAGGAATTATTCAAGCTTCTTTAGACTCTGGTGCATTTGATACATTTGTTTTATCTGATGGTATGATAGGTCAATCTCTAGTTGATGCATTTGGAAAAGATTTAAGTAAATCTTTTGGTTCAATGCCTGGTTCAACTGGAAAAGGTGCTGGTGTTTTTGCTGATGTAGCAAAAGCTGGAGGAATTGACTCTTCAGGACCATACACAGGCGAGTCATACGATGCTGCAGCTTTGATAGTATTAGCAATGCAGGCAGGTAATTCTGCTGACAGAGCATCAATTGCAAAAAATGTAATGGGTGTTGCTAACGCTCCTGGAACTAAAATTTATCCAGGTGAGCTTAAAAAAGGATTGGATTTACTAGCTAAAGGTAAAAAGATAAATTACGAAGGTGCTACTGGAGTAACTTTTACTAATGTTGGTGAAGCTGAAGGTTCTTTCTTAGAGCAGGAAATCAAAGGTGGAAAATTCAAAACTAAAAAACAAAGATAATTAATATCTAAATTAAAAACCCCAGTAATGATAATTACTGGGGTTTTTTTTGTTTAAAATCTGCTCTTAAAGTTGAAATAACGATAATTACTAAAAAAATAATACAAACTAAATTCATTGTTTTCCAACTAGTTAAGCTAATAAATATGCCAGCAGATAAGCTTGCTATAGCTTGAACTGTATAAACAATAAGATCATTAAATCCCTGAGCTTTGAACTTTTCTTCTTCTCTATAAGATAAGACCAATAAACTTGTTCCTGATATAAATAGAAAATTCCACCCTAAACCTAAAAAAATTAGAGCAATTAAGTAATTTAAAAAATTTTGTTCAAACAAACTTAATAAAATTGTTACCAAAAACAATGTTACACCTGCATACATAATCTTACTGTGGCCAAACTTTTTAATAAGATTTCCTGTTATTAATGATGGTAAAAACATTGCTGCAATATGCAGCTGAATTACAAAACCTGTTTTAGTCAAACTTATTTTTTCCATTACATGCATGCTTATTGGAGTTGCTGTCATCAAAAAAGACATAACAGCATAGGCAAATGCAGATGCTATTAATGCTTGTAAAAACCTCGGTTGTGAAATTAACTCAAAGTAACTTCTGCTACTTTTTTTAATAATATTATTTTTATTATGATCATCTTTATAAAATAATAAAAAAAATGTCGAAGTTAGTGTTAAAGCTGCAAGAGCAATATATGAACCTACATATAAATGTTCTGGAATTATTGCTTTAGAAATATTAGCTAAATTTGGTCCTAGAAAAGCAGAACCTATGCCAGCTAACAATATTATAGATATTGCTTTTGGAGCCATCTCTTTATCTACAGTTTCAACTGCAGCAAATCGATATTGATGACTAAAAGCCACTCCTGCTCCAATTAAAAAACAAGCTAAGTTAAACAATATAAAGCTTTCAATAATAATAGAGTAAGCTGCCACTAAAGATGTTATGGAGCTTCCAACTGATGCAAAAATAAATCCTGCCCTACGACCTATTACGCTCATTAATTTTGCTGCAAAAATTGCAAAAATTGCAGTTCCAACTATTGAAAGTGCCATAGGCAATGTTGCTAAAGATTTTATTGGGCTAAATTGAGAGCCAATAATTCCACTTAAAAATACTGTGACAGGTGCAGCGGTAAATGCAAAGATCTGGCTTAAAATTAAAAACCAAAGATTTTTATTCATTAAAACATATACTTGTCTGCCATGTACATTGCCCAAGCTATAGCAGCACCTAATATAATATATTTCATATAGTGACTACTTTATTTCTATTTTTTCAGGAAGTATACCCTTGGGTCGATACCTCATTATCAACAACAATCCAAGACCCATCATTAAGTACCTAAAGTAGGGAACACTCTCAATTAAATGAACTTTTAATACATGATTGTCTGCCATTCCAGCTGTAAAAAAATTAATCAAAAATAATGATATAGGAGCTGCTTCAATCCATAAAAACCAAACTGCAAAGCCCCCAAGAATAGCTCCAAAATTATTACCACTTCCACCAACAATAACCATTACCCAAATAAGAAATGTATATCTCATAGGTCTATAACTTCCCGGTGTAAACAAACCATCTTGAGTAACTAACATTGCCCCAGCAATTCCAACAATTGCAGAACCCAAAATAAATATTAACAGGTGTTGTTTAACAACATTTTTACCCATTGCATTTGCTGCTTCTTCGTTGTCTCTAATAGCTCTCATCATTCTACCCCATGGAGAATAAAGTGCTTTTTGAGTTAAAATCAAAAGTACAATAACAACAATCAGAAATAATCCCGAATAACAAAGTTTAACAAATACAGTTGAGCCTTCTATTACCATTTGATTTAATGCCGCCTGACGATCTGCAAGATTGGAAATTAATGCTAATTTTCCTGAGTTGAATTTTTCTACTAAATTAATAAACCATTCAGTTGTTTGAAGGTCAACTTCATATGGTGCAGGTCTTTTTAAACCTATTACATTTTTAACACCTCTTGTTAACCAGTCTTCATGTTTTATTATTGCAATTACAATTTCTGAAATAAGTAAAGTTGCAATTGCTAAATAATCAGCTCTTAAACCTAAGGCAACTTTTCCAACTATAAAAGCTAGCCCACCTGCAAAAAATGCTCCAACAATCCAAGAAAAGATAATTGGCAACCCAAAACCACCTAAGAATCCTGTTTTAGCTGGATTAACCCCTTCTATCGCCTCAATTCCAGGTTCAGCTGTTATTCTAATGATTACAATTCCAATAACTATAATTGCTGCTATTCCATAAGTTCTAAATTTTGATTTTTGAAAATTTTTTGAGATAAATCTAATAGCAAATACCATTGCAATAATTAGCCATAGACACATTAAGATATCGAAACCACCTGCACGCCATGCTTCCTGGACAGGATCAACTGAGATTAAAACTGCCGCTAAACCTCCAAGCGCTGTATACCCCATAATTCCAAAGTTTATTAGTCCTGCATAACCCCACTGAATGTTTGCACCCATAGTCATTACTGCAGATATTAAACAAAGATTAAATATTGATAATGCAACATTCCAAGATTGAAAAATCCCTACTAGAATTATCAAGCCCATCATAATACTATAAGCAGCTATTACATTTAAGTTTTTTCTCACAATACTTTTCCTTTAAATATTCCTGACGGTCTATAAAGCAGCACTATGACCAAAATTGAAAATGAAACTGCAAATTTATAATCTGTAGATAAAAGTTGAACTAAGCTTTCAGGCTCCATATTTTCTGGCAAAATGTACATAAAAAATTTTTTATAAGCATAAGTTAAAAATATTTCTGAAAATGCAATAACATATCCTCCTAAAAAAGCTCCAAATGGATTTCCTATTCCTCCAACAATTGCTGCAGCAAATATAGGGAGCATATTGTTAAAATAAGTGAAAGGTTTAAAACTTTTATCCAAACCATACAGGGCACCTCCAATAGTTGCTAAAATCCCTGCTATTATCCATGTTATCATCACTATTCTTTTTGGATCAATTCCTGATAGTAAAGCTAAATCTTCATTATCAGAGTAAGCTTTCATACTTTTTCCTGTTTTAGTTTTATTTAGAAACCAAAATAAAAGAGAAACTAAAACAATTGTAACAAATATTGTTAGTACTTGAGTAGACTTCAGTGCAAGTCCCTCATTAAGTCCAGTCATTTCTTTGAATTCACGTGCTTTAATAATAAATTTTTCTCCATCAAAAAATCTTTGATCAGAAGGACCAATAACAATTCTTACAACTGCCTGAGTAACAAACATTACTCCAATACTAACCATTGCCAACTGAACAGGCGGACTCTTATTAACTCTATAATATTTAAATACAAACTTATCTATAAATAACATGTAAATAATCATAAATAAAATAGCAAATGGAATAGCTATTAACGCTGTTGGTAACACTCCAAGTGAAATTCCAATTGATTGAAAATACCAAGTAAATAAAATTGTAACCATTGTTCCGAAAGACATCATGTCTCCAGTTGCAAAATTAGCAAATCTCAAAATTCCATAAATTAATGTAACAAAAATTGCACCTAATGCTAATTGAGAACCATATGTTAAAGCAGGAATAAAAATATAATTTAATAAAAGAATTATAGCATTTAAGAAATCCATAATTATCCTCCTAGAAAAGAGCTTCTTACTCTTGGGTTATTTAATAGTTCGTTACCTGTTCCTGAATATCTATTTTCTCCAGTTACTAAAACGTATCCCCTGTCAGAAATATTAAGTGCTTGTTTTGCATTTTGTTCAACCATTAAAATTGCAACATTAGTTTTTTTAACCTTTATTATATGATCAAATAATTCATCCATAACGATTGGCGAAACGCCTGCAGTTGGTTCATCTAACATTAGAACTGTTGGTTTAATCATTAATGCTCGACCAAGAGCTACTTGTTGTCTTTGTCCACCTGATAATTCACCAACTAATTGGTTTCTTTTTTCTTTAAGAATAGGAAATAAATTATAAATTTCTTCTACAGTATTCTTTATATCGTCATTGATAAGAAAAGCACCCATTTCAAGATTTTCTTCAACAGTCATTCCAGGAAAAACATTTTTAGTTTGTGGTACAAAAGATATTCCCTCTTTAACTCTATCTTGTGGAGATAATTTAGAGATATCTTTGCCGTCAATTTTTACTGATCCAGATTTTAAATTCAAAAGGCCCAACATAGCTTTCATGGCAGTTGATTTACCAGCTCCATTTGGTCCAAGGATTGAAACTATCTCACCTTTATTAACATTTACTGTGCAGGAATTAATTATATCGGGTCCGCTACCATAGCCACCTGTCATTGCGTTTCCTTCAAAATAAGCCATTAATTTGAGTCCTTGAGTTTAGATCCCCTACCTAAATAACTTTCTATTACTTTTTCATCTTTTTTAACTTCGTCTACGGATCCTTCAAATAAAACTGAGCCCTCAGCCATTACAATAACTGGGTCGCATAATCTTCCTATAAAATCCATATCGTGTTCAATCATACAAAAAGTATAACCTTTCTCTTTATTGAGTTTTTCGATTGCTGTCCCAAGATCCTTTAGTAAAGTCCTATTCACACCAGCACCAACTTCATCTAATAATACTAGTTTAGCATCAACCATCATTGTTCTACCTAATTCCAATAATTTCTTCTGTCCACCAGATAAATTTCCAGCCAATTCATTTGATAAATGACTAAGATTTAAAAAATCAACGACTTCTTTAGCTTTTTCTTTTACAATAGCTTCTTCATCCAAAACTTGTTTTGGTTTCAATAGTGCAGTCATTAGTTTTTCACCAGATTGGTTTCCTGGAACCATCATTAAATTTTCTAATACTGATAAATTTGAAAATTCATGAGCGATTTGAAAAGTTCTCAGTAAACCTTTTGAAAATAATTCGTAAGATGGAACATCTGTAATATTTTCTTCATCAAAGGTTACTACTCCACTAGATGATTTTAAATTACCAGCAATTAAATTAAATAAAGTAGTTTTACCAGATCCATTGGGTCCAATAATGCCAGTTATAGTTCCTCTTTTAACATTTAAAGAACAATCAGATACAGCTGCTAAACCACCAAAATATTTTGATAAATTATTTATTTCTAAAATATTATCTGACATTAGAATTATTTATTAAGACGTTTATGGATACTATTTAAAGTTTTTTCTAATGACTTATAAAAACCAGCTTTAGTTAATTCTTTAACACCTTGTTCATTAAGACCTTTTGGTGTTTGCGACTCTTTTACTAGATATTTTAAATCTTCTTTGGAGTTTACAACAGCATCTTGAGATAAAGCCAAGAATAAAGATGTAATATATTTTTGAGCATTATCTCTTTTCACACCACGTTTTACAAGCCAATCAGTCATAACTCTTAGCAACTCATAAAAAGGTGCCATCATTCCAGAAGTAGACCAAAAATTAATTGAAGATTTTTCATTTTTAATCTCTACGGTTGTTCCTAATTGATTAAAAAATTTTTTTACTTTTAGGTTAGGTGGGCAAATAGGTACTGGTCCTTTTTTTAAAGATATTGGGGGTAATGGTATTGCTCTTACAATATTTGCTTTTACTTTAATGGATTTTTTTAATTGAGATAATGTAATCGTTGAAATGAAACTAATAATAGTTTGATTAGATTTAAATTTTAAATCTTTAATAATTTTTTCACCAACTATTGGAGTAACTGATAAAAATATCCAATCGCATTTATCAACTATTTCTTGATTTTTTTTAGAAATATTAATCTTTTTAAATTTTCTTTTTAAAGTTTTTGAAATTTTCTTATTTCTTTCAGAGATTATAATTCTTTTGAATTTAATTTTAGATTTACAGATTCCCGTAATTACTGAAGATGCAATTTTTCCTGTACCAATAAATCCTAAATTCATAAATTTTGATTACTTTATATTGATTATATTGAATTAATTAACAAAAAAAGAGCCTCTAATTCTTAGCAATTCTCTGTTTAATTCCTTATTTTCTTCAAAAGGTTTTCTACCGTGTAACCAGAAGTAATTATTTGCAATAATAGAATTTCCAACAGGAAGCTTTGTAATAACCTTATTGTTACTCTCCTCTAAACCATCTGATAATTTTTGTAAAAAATTTCCTTGTTCCATATTTTTTGGTTCTGGAAATTGATCTATATAAGAAATATGGGGTTTTCCCTTTTCATCTGATGAAAACACAGGGTGCTCAACCTTGTAATCTATATTTTTACTTTTAGGTGATCCCCATGTAAAATTTTGCTTACCAACGGGATCACTAAATAAATCATCACAGTGTTCCCAATCGTCTAAATGTAACATTGCAGTCTCTCCACCTTTTACATTCTCTTCATTTATTTTTGTCATTATCAACCAATCTGTAATTTCTTTTACATAGGTTCCATCTGTATGAAGATCCATATTTCTATAAGCTTTTCTTAAGTAAGAGTCACTTTTATCTTCATGCTTAACCTCAAATCTTGCATAATATTTTCCAGCCATTGAGTCATGATTGGGTACACCAATTAAATGAGCAATCGCAGTAGAAAGTTTTACTAAAAATTTATCGTTAATTTTAGAGGTAATATTTTTAGGGCCAATTATAAAACATCCAGTATCCCTGTCTCTTAATATTTTATTCATTAGTTCACTTAATTTATTATTAGTTAAATCATCTAAACTTTTTGCAATAGTAAATCTGGTGAATGGCTTTAGTTCTAATGCAGTTAGGTCAAATTTATTAAAAGGGAAGATTAGTTTTTTTATGATTTCATCATCTAAGCTAATATTAATTATTCGTTTTGATTTTTCATGTTCATGTATTTCAAGACCAGCTATATTTTGCATAATAAATTCTAGGTTAACTTTATTAATAAATCAATTTTATTTAAAAATAATTATTTAAAATTGTCATACTAGCAGCAGAAAAAATAGTTGGATATACATAGTTTTTTTTTGAAATAAAAAAAACAATTAAAGATAAAATTACAACAGCAAATCTACTCAAATAACTAGCATCTATCAAAACTCCTACAGGAAAAATAATTGTTCTAGCAATCAAAGCAGCTAATGTTGCATAAGCTAAACAATTAAACCATTTAAATAATTTTGATGTTTCTTTAATTCCTTCAGAACTTACTGCACCTAAAAATCTTGATAAAAAAGTTGCAAGAGATGTTACAAGAATTGCATAAACAATATTAGCTGACATTTAATTCTCCAATCAAATATGCGATTGTACCACCAACCAATCCACCTAATAAAATTGACCACTCTGGTGTTAAAAAATAAAAAATTGGCCCTAACACTAATCCAAGTAAAACTGATAAAGAAACTTGTATAGTTTTAGAAGCGCCCACCATCATGCATAAAAAATAGATAGGATTTAAAATTGCTAATCCAATCATCAAATCTTTATTTAAATATTCTGAAGAAAAAAAACCAATAAAAGTTCCAATTACCGCAATACTCCAAGTGGCACTGCCAATTCCAATCCAATAATCAATACGTTGTTTTTTTGGTATTGATTTGTAGTTACTTTTCATAATTAACCATGCAGAAACAGCAATGAAATGACATGAAAAATAATATTTCCACTTTGGTTGACTTTCATGCATCATCAAAGGAAATAGCGATACCGCCATTGGATAAAGTCGGGCATTAACAAACCATACAGCTAAAAAAATATTTATCAAAGAAGCACCAACTAACAATGACTCTGCCATTACCAAAGAACCTGGCAAGGCATAAGTTAACATTGTAGAAAAAATACTTTCTTGAATATTAAATCCTAAATTTTTAAGTAAAGCTCCTATAGCAATAAAACAGCATCCTAATGCAATAGCTGGGCTGTCGTGTTTTAGTATGGATTTATAACCTTTAAAAAAAAATTCTTTATTAATCATTAGCCACCAAGAAATAGTCTACCTACGTCTGGATTTTCCAATAAATCATTTCCTTTTCCAGCAATGGCAGTTTGTCCTGACACTAAAACATAACCAATATCAGCAAACTCTAGACCTTTCTTTGCATTTTGTTCAACAAGTATTATTGTTTTTTTTTCATTTTGTTGAAGATCTCTTAAAATTTCAAAAACCATATCTATATATCTCGGCTCTAATCCAATTGAAGGTTCGTCTACTAATAACACTGATGGTTTCATAACAAGAGCTCTAGATATTTCTAACAATCTTCTTTCTCCTCCAGATAAAACTTTTGCAGGCTGGTATCTTCTGTTTCTTAGTCTTTCATATTTTGCAAAAATCTTTTCTGCTTCTTCATAAGACTCGTCTGTTTTATCTTTAATATATCCGCCCATTAATAAATTTTCTTCAACTGTCATATCTGGAAATACAGAATTATCTTGAAGAATGTAAGCTATCCCTACTGACTTTAATTTTTCAGCTGGTGATAAATTTGTAATTTCTTTTCCTTCTATTTCTATTTGACCTGAAAAAATATTTGTAAATCCATAAATAGAATGAAGTATTGTAGATTTACCAGCACCATTAGGACCAATTAAACATAACGATTGAGCTTTGTTTACGAATAAATCAAAGTTATGCAAAATTTCCATTTTACCATATCCTGCATTTAAACCTTTAATAGTTAAATGAATTTCATCTGAAGATAATTTTTTTAAATCATCTGCAGTTGGAGCTTTTCCTAATACTTCATATTGGTTTGACATTATTGAGCTCCTAAATATGCATCTATCACACGTTTATCATTTTTAATTTCATCTGGAGATCCATTTGCTAGCATTTTTCCATGAGCAAGGCAGAAAATATCTTCAGCTAATTGCATAATCACTCTCATATTATGCTCGATTACTAAAAGAGTAATTCCAAAATCTTGATTAACTTTAATTAATCTATCTATAATCCCATTAATCAATGTTGGGTTAATTCCTGCTGTTGGCTCATCCAATAATAGCATCTCAGGCTCATTCATTAAAGCCATAGCAAGTTCTAATAACTTTTGCTGACCAAAAGACAAATCTCCTGCTCTTAACTTTCTTTTTTGATACAAACCTACAAAATTTAATAAATTTTCTGCTCTTTCATTGAGCTCTTTAGGAATTTTTGAAAATATAGACATTATATTTGCGTCACTATCTTTATGGCTAATAAGCATGTTTTCTACACAGTTTAGCTTGCTGTAAATTCGAGTTTGTTGAAATGTTCTTAATAAACCAAGTTTTGCAATAATGGGGACGGGTAACTCTGATACTTCTTTATTATTAAATTTGATAGAGCCATTATCTATTGGATATGTTCCAACAATAGAATTAAATAATGTAGTTTTTCCTGAACCATTTGGTCCAATCAAACCCACAATTTTACCTTTTTCAACATTCATTGAAATATCAACGTTTGCCTTAACACCACCAAATGATTTACTTACGTTGTTTACTTCTAAAATACTCATTTAAGTTCTACCTGTGCTTTTCGATCGGCTTCATCCACTACTTCCCCAAATTTTTCTGGGTATTTTTCTCTTAACCAACCCATAATTCCTTCCGGAAAATATATTACAATCACAACAATTAAAACTCCAAGAGCTACGTACTGCCAGCCCAAGAAAAATGTCCAAAAGCCTTCTTTAAAAATATGAAATATGGTTGCTCCAATAACTGGTCCCCATAAAGTTCCTTTTCCACCTAAAATTGCCATTAAAACCATGAACACTCCCATCTCTCTTCCATCAAATGCAACGTCCGTTGAGTCAATATACCCAACTAATCCCCCCATGATTCCTCCTGCCAATCCACAAAAGAAAGCTGATATCATCCAACCAATAATTTTGTATTTCATAGTTTGGATTCCCATTGCTTCCGCTTTATCTTCGTTATCTCTTATTGCGTTTAAAATTAATTTAAATCTAGTAGAGTAAATTGATTTAACAGCTATAAAAGTCAGCACTAATACTAGAAAACTTAAAAAATAAAAAAACTCTCCACGTGCTTCTAGATCTCCAACTTCAGGAAATGGAGGGGTTGTAAAGCCTTGACCAGCTCCTATAATTTCTATTCCACCTGAGATCTCTCCCGCTGCAACTCCCAAACCTAAAGTACAAATTGCAAAATAATGTCCTCTTAATCCTAGAATTGCATATCCAATTAAACCCGCAACTATTGTTGGCACTATAGCAGCAATTATAAGTCCATAAGCCATTCCTTGGAAAAATTGACTGGGTGTATGTACGAAAGTTTTTTCTCCACCACTTTCAGTCCATTCAGCTAAAGGAAAAAACATGCCAACTTGAACCGAGGCACATAAATACATTCCAAGACCATAAAATAAAATATTACCAAATGTATTATATCCCATTTCCCCACCTTGGATATTCCAAGTTAAAGCTAGTACAATAAGTATACACAGAATAGATAATTGAACCTTAAAGGCAGGTAATACAAATGGTGCAAGTACCCCAAAAATTAATATTGCAGCATATAAAATAATATTATTATTTTTCATTTTAGGTACTCTCTTTTTTTGGAAAGTTTAAATCTTCTATAAACTAAAATTAAAACTAATAACATGAAAACAGAGCCAATTCTGAATTCTGTTCCAAGAATATAATCTGCAAACTCTTCAAATACTCCAAGACCCATACCTGATATTGCTACACCTGGTAAATTCCCTAATCCAGCAATAATAACGATCATGAAAGATCTTATTGTATAAGGTAATCCCATATAAGGGTGAATTGTAAATGTAATAGCAACTAATGCTCCAGCTACACCACAAAGTGCTGCATTAATTCCAAAAGTAGCTGCATAAACTTTTTCAGTATCAACACCTAAAATTTTTGCTGCTCTAGCATTTTGTGCTGTTGCTCTAATTGCACGACCTAACTTTGATTTTTTCATGTAAACAACAAGACCTATTGCAAAAATAATACTTATAATAGCCGCAAATATTTTTGAATTTGGTAGTGTTACTGAATTATTAAACAACATTGTTGTTTCAAATTCAGAATTTGCAAGAACAACATCTGCACCAAAAGCAAAGTTCATTAGTTGCATGAACAGTATACTTATTCCAAATGTGGCTAGTATCGAAATGAATAAATCTCTATCTACAACTTTGTTAATAACCAACTTGTAGAGACCTACTCCCACAAAATACATTATAGCTGGAGCTACTATAACTCCTAAAGCTGGGTGTATTCCTGATAGATACATAAAATAAGTAATATAACCACCAAGAATTACCAAATCTCCCTGAGCAATATTAATGATATTCATTACTCCCCATTGAAGAGCCATTCCATATGCAATAAGCGCAAACAAAATTCCAAGCAATATTCCGTCTAGTGATGCTTGAACCATTAATATTGGTACTTGAAATATAAGCAGATCCATAAATTTTTTTGAAACTTTCTAAATAAGTTTGAGACTTTCTATATAAAAATGCCCCCTATTACTAGGGGGCATTTAAAATATTTGATATTATCTTTGAGACCAAGAAGGAATTGGATGTATCAACTCAGCTGAAGCCCATTTAGTAGGAGCTACAACTTTGTTTTCACATTTATCTCCATCACACATAACTTGGAATAACACCATTGGCTTATCAACATTCTGCCCACCTGGTGCAAATTTTATGTTTCCATAAAAAGTTTGCATGTTAGTATCAGCAAGTGCATCTCTTAATTTGACTTTGTCAAAAGAGTTTGCTCTTTCAAATGCATCTTTAAAAACCAACAAAGCTGCTGAAGACTCAGCTGCTTGATAAGGAGGTGCGTAACCGAACTCTTTTGTAAAGTCAGCATCATAAGTCATGCCATCTTTAAAAAAGTTATCTTTATACGTTAAAGTCTTATGCCATTGCGAAGCACATAATGCATACTGCGAATTTTTACCATGTTGTTTTGATAATTTTGCAGCATCACAGTGAGTCATTGCAAGCATTGGTACATCAACCTTCATTTCAGATATCTGTCTAATTGCTGTCAAAGCACCTTTTGTGTGACCTGAAACTACAAGAACATCTGGTTTAACAGCTTTAACTTTTGCTAAAGTTGCAGCCATGTCATTTAGTTCTTTGGGTAGTTTGTCATCTATTACTTTTTTAGATCCTGTTCTTTCGATTGCTTCCAAAACACCTAATCTAACATCTTGTGAAAAAGCATCTTGTTCAAAAGCCATTGCTACTGAAACTGGTTTACCACCATTCTTTTCAACAGCTAAATCTATAGCTACATCAAGATATAAGTTTGCTGGTGCAAGTACTGCAAAAAGATATTTGTAACCTTTAGTAAACAATGATCTTGAAGCTCCGTTTGCCTCTACCATTGGTACACCATATTTTTCAGTTACAGGTGCTATTGCTTTAGTTAGTCCTGAACTGTATGGACCAAGCATATATTCAACACCATCTTGTTTGATTAATCTTTCTGCAAGTTGCGCTGCTCTTTTAGGGTTTGACTCATCATCATAATAGATAATTTCAAACTTATAAGTTTTTCCACCAACTTTAACCCCGCCCATGCTGTTAATTCTATCAACGGCCATATTGTAACCGTTTTGAGTATGAACACCATTAGATGAATATTTACCAGTTAATGAAATAGCAGAACCTAAAACTATCTTGTCACCTACAACTTTTGCAAAAGATGTAACTGATGAAGATAATAAAATTGCTAATGCAGAAACAAAACTTAATATTATTTTACTTAATTTCATTTTATTTCCTCTTGTTAATAATTAATTATTAATCAATTAAATAAAGAAATGTAACTTATTGCAAGTGGCAATAAAGACCTCTCACTAAGGCTAATATTGTTGTGTAATAACAATTATTCCTGCAATGATAATTAAAACACTCGCAGAAATTGTATTAATAGTTTTTGGATTTGCCTTGATCCAAGTAATTAATTTTTGCGCAAGTAATGCATAAGCAATTAAAGATAGAAAATCTAAAACAACATAAGTTGTAATTAAAATTATAAATTGAACTAAATAATTTGAATTAAAATCAATAAATTGAGGAAAAATTAACGGAAAAAACATCCATGCTTTAGGACTAGTGCCCGCAACTAAAAAACCGTCTTTAAAAAAAGAAAAAAAACTTTTTAAAACAATATTCTTAGAATTTATATCTTTAGGAGTAGAATTATAAAGATCATAAGCTAAGTATAAAATGTAAGCTACTCCAATCCATTTAAATATGTTTAGAAGAGTTGAATTTTCTGAAAAAAAAGATCCTATTACAAAAATAACTAATGTTGCTTGAATAATATTTGCAGTAACATCTCCTAATGCTGTCCAAATACATTTTTGAACTCCATAATTCATTGAGTAAGAAATAATCACAATTCTAGGGGTTCCAGGAGTAATAAATAAAAAAAGTATAATTTGTAAAAAAAGAAAATAATTTAGGGGGAGCATTTTGGTCTGGATAGTCCTTATTAAACCGGGAGCTAAAGATGGCTAAGAAGGACTATCTGAATATAAATTATCATACTTAAAAAAAAATGCATTAAACATTTTTTTCAAATATAAAGGATTTATGAAAAAAAAAGGTCACACCCCTATCACCAGAGTTAAAAATCCTGAACCAGAGGTAACAGACCCAGATTGGGTTATTTGGGCTGCTTGGGCTGATCGGATCACATTTGAAGAAATTGAAAAGAGGACTGGCAAAACTGAAACTGAAGTAATTAAAATTATGCGAAGATCTGTAAAACCTACTTCATTTAGATTGTGGAGAAAAAGAGTAAATCAAAAAAGTATCAAACACAGAAAAAAATTTGAATACTCTAGAAAAGAAATTACTAGTAAAATTAAAAAGAATGACTATTTGTAAGATATGAAATCAGTAACTATTTATACAGGTCCTCTTTGTAACTACTGTGATGCTGCAAAAAGATTATTAACTAGAAACAATGTTGAATATAAAGAAATTGATATTTCAAAAGTTGATGGTGCAATGGATGAAATGATTTCAAAAGCAAATGGTAAAAGGACTATACCGCAAATTTTTTTTGATGATCACCATATTGGTGGTTATGACGAAGCAAGAGCTTTAGAAAAAGAAAATAAACTTCAAGATCTTTTAAAATAAAATTAGAATAAATTAACGGAACGCACCTTTTTTTCGACCAGTTTGCGCTTTTAAAGTAAAATCAAAAAATGAACTGTCAAACTTATAAAACACATTATCAGATGCCATATCTAATTTTAATCCTTGTGTATTATTATATTCTATCTGAAGCCCAACTGTCTGAGGACTTATTTCAATTGGTATAGTAAATGGCATTACACCTTGAATATTTGTGACGCCATTAGAAACTCCAGACTTACATCCGTCAGTATCATTAGCTACTACATCACTACCATTAACACTGCCGTGCAATTTTCCATCAGACTGTAATAAATAAGCATCTATTAAAGGACCACTTGTAACAAATTTTTTTAAATGATAACAGTTATTTGAGTTATCCATTGTCATAGTATTTACTCCAATAATAATTTCTGCTGCTGTTGCACCATCAGTGCAATCGACATTACTGTTTGCATGATTTAGATTGTTGTGAAATCCATAAATAATTGTTGAAGCTCCCCCTGCTGGTATTTTTGTTACGCAAGTTGAACCTGTATCGTTTGAGTCAGTATCTGCAACATCACCATCAAAAGTTACACTTGATTTAAATTTAAATGTTGATCCCATTGTTACAAGTCCATGAGTGTATGTTCCATATGGAACTGCTTCATAATGTCTAGGTAATCCAATTTGAGTTCCAAGAAGTTTTTTAATTGATACTTCTGAACCAGCATCATTTCGAAAAAATGTAAAACATTTAGTTCTATCGACAATAGCTGAGGTAGTGGGTCCAGTTGGTTCTTCAGTACAAAGCTCTAATCTAAAAAATGTTATTTTTTGTGTATCGGGTTGAACTTCGCAACCATCCCCTGGAACTGTTTTTTCTATAATTCCATTTGCATTACCGGTACAAGCTACTGATCCGCCAGCTGCCGTCCTAGCTACTTGCGTTGTAGGCTTTGCTTCTGATACTGATGAATAAAAAGTTGAAACTAGAATTACAAAAAATAATGCACTAAAAAATACTTTGATATTTAAACTAAGCCTCATAAATTAAAATCCTATTACCGATAAATCCATTCTCTTTTGCTTAATAATTAAATTCTGTCTTTTAACTTTCGCAAATTTTTGATTAGCAACTGATGTTAAATTGTAAGCTTTATCATTTATTCCAAATTTTTGCTCTTCTTCTTTACAGCAACTCCAGGTAAGTTCCACAAACTGCGCATCTTCTGTTGTTCCATCGTGACTTCTTTTTCCTCCCTCAACTGTAATTCCGTATGGTAGTTTTGCTTCTAATGACATTTCGTCACCTTCTTGATCTTCAACACTTTCAACACCTATCCATTTGAAAGATCTAAAATTAACACTTGTCCATGGTAGATAAGGTAATGGCGCACCTAACTCAATATCATTACCGCTTAAAGCTCTTTCTTCAATACCACCTAATCCCGATTTCCATCCAGACAATGCATAATATTGGTTAGCTCTTAAATATCCTACGCTTGAAATTGCTTCTATTCCTAAACTAGTTCTTCTATGTGAATAGGAAACTTCATTATCAAAAAACAAATTAGCACCAATTAAAAGTTTATCATCTATAAGTAATTTTCTTTTTCCAATACCCAAATTTATAGTTTCTCTACTATCATCAGAAAAAAATAAGCTCATTTGTGAAAAGAAAATATTATCTTCATCATTAGACAAAGGTTTTACAACTAAAATACTACCTGTAACTTCATTAGTAACACCTGAGCTTAAAGAAACTTCAGTTGTTGGAAATATTTTTCCTAAAGTTTTGCTTAAATAACTGTTAAAGTTGTTCATATATTTATTGGTAATATCTTCAGCACTTGCACTAAATGCAAAGCATAATAAATAAATTGTAAAAATAAGTTTTTTCATAAAATTGAATTTATCATATCATTTTTAATGAAAAATTAAATAATTAGAAAACCCAATATGGGTAAATAATTAAAAATTAGTTATTTCCAGTAAAATTTTTTGCTGTTGTTGTTGCGGTAGCGCTGTATCTCACAACTCCATCAGCAAAAACTGTTGCTGATGCATCATTGGCTGCGTGTGATGCTTCAAAAGATGCTGTTGATTGGCCTGCAGTTCCTGAACCAGGAGTGGTAAATCTTGCTCCAACTAAAATATTATTAGCTCCACCATTTGCTGTACGAGAAGTATTGAATTGCATATCCAGTCTTTCAGTTTCATTTAAGTAAGGAGCCTGAGTTCCGTCTTCTAATAATAAACTTGTAATTCCATGTTTATTCACCCAAGCATAAGGCTCAAGATACTCTAAACCAGTAGCGATAGCTATAGGGAGTGGTTTATCAGTAACAGGATCAATAGAATGAGTTAATTCTTTATCAACAGGTAAAGATGTAATAGCAGAAGAGCCACCAATATAATTATTTATCATTTGTGATGACTCACCTTGTAGTTTTATTCTAGACTCAACTTCTCCCCATAAAACTTTTCTTTTAAAGTCAACAAAGACTTTAATTCGTGCTTGTTGAGCTCCTGTAGTTGCATCAAAAATTCTATTAGAACTATCATCATTATAATTTCCACTAATTGCTGAACCACTTGTTGCTTCATTAGTTAAAGTCATTAAGCCAGTATCATAAACGATAGTATTTAAATTAGGCTCAAGATCAAATCTGCCAGCATTTTCATTTTCAATTCCTCCAATTCTAACTAATTGAGTTTCAGAGGACTCACTTGATCCTCCAGAAATTCTTGCTAATGCTTCTTCATTTATCAATAGTCCAAATGCTTCTGCATCTTGTTCGACTGTATTTCTTAATTCCACAGTATTGATTACAGTATTTGTAGTATTTTGAATTTGATTAATACTAGCTGGTGTACTTTGAGTTGTTGATGAAAAGCTTGTAGCACTTGCTATTTGTTGAATTAAATTAGTTGGAGCGCTCGGAGTTATCTGCGCATAAACTGGAAAACTACAGGAGCTCAACAAGCACGAATTAAAGTCTTTGTTGACTTTAAAAGAAAAGTTTTATGGGGAGAAGTTGAGTCTAGAATAAAACTACAAGGTG
>JACWEN010000015.1 GCA_014653455.1 Pelagibacterales bacterium SAG-MED46
TCGGTTATGATTAAACATTTTAAAAAAAATTATTTAAAATTACATGAGCCTGTTTTTTCAAAAAAAACCTTTCACCATATTCAAAATTGTATTAAGAGTACTTTTGTTTCACCTAATGGTAAATATAATAAACTTTTAGAAAAAAAATTAAGAAAGATTACAAATTCAAAATATGTAATTTGTCTAAATAGTGGTACTTCAGCTTTATTTGTTTCTTTAAGATCTATTGGCATTGAGAAAAATGATGAAGTGTTATTGCCATCTTTAACATTTGTTTCAACTGCCAATGCAGTTTTGTATAATAATGCTGTACCTCATTTTGTAGATACGTCTGAGAAATCATTAGCAATTGATCCTATTTTATTAGAAAAATATCTTAAAAAAATTTCAATAATCAAAAATGGTAAGCTTATAAATAAAAAAACAAAAAAACATATAAAATGTCTAATATGTGTCCATGTTTTTGGAAATTCTGCGGAGATTACAAAAATTAAAAATGTATGTAAAAAATATAAATTAATTTTAATAGAAGATGCAGCAGAGGCATTAAACTCTTATTATAAAAAAAAACATTTAGGTACATATGGAAAAATTGGAATTTTAAGTTTTAATGGAAATAAAATTATAACATCTGGAAGTGGTGGGGCAATACTTACAAATGATAAAAAAATTTTTGATTTTTGTAACCATTTAACATCAAATTCAAAGATTAATGATAAGTGGGAATATAAACATGATATGGTTGGTTATAATTTGAAAATGGCAAATATTAATGCTGCATTAGCTTTTGCACAAATTTTAGATTTGAATAAGATTCAAAAAGATAAAAATAAATTAATGTTAAAATATAAAAAATTTATTGAGTCAAATAATTTAAATGTCGAATTAATTACACCATTAGAGAACTCAAAATCCAATAATTGGCTAATATCAATTAAATTAAAAAATGAATTTAAAAAGAAAAAAAATAAAATTTTAAATTTTCTTTGGAAAAATAAAATTTATGCTAGGCCATTGTGGACACCTTTACATAAATTGAAACATTTGAGTAAATTTCCAAGGTCTCAACTTGATAATACTAATAAACTTTATGAAAGAATTATATCATTACCTAGTGGACCAAAATGAAAAAAAAAATAATATTATATTCTTCAAGTAGAGCTGATATAGACAGATATATACCAATTTTAAAAAAAATTTCTCAAGAAAAAATATTTCAACCTATAATTTTTTTATCTTCTTTTCACAAAAGAAGTCAATTTGGTAATTACTTGTATGAGATAAAAAAACTTAAAATAAAAATAATCCAAAGTACATTTAAGAAAAAATTGAATGATACATATGTTTCTAAAATTGAGCACTATTGTTTTGATATGAAAAATCTTAATAAAATTTTAATAAAAAATAAACCAAGTTTTCTAATATTACTTGGTGATCGCTTTGAAATTGTTTCAGCTGCGATGCCAGCTATTTTGCAAAATATTCCAATTATTCATTTTTATGGAGGCTCAATAACAGAGGGGGCTATCGATGATAAGATAAGACATGCAATTACTAAACTTTCTAATATTCATTTTGTTGCTAATAAAAAATATCTTAAGAGAATAATTCATCTAGGTGAGGAGTCTTGGAGAACAAAATTAGTGGGTTTAGATTATTTAAATGAATTAAAAAATCAAAAATTTTTAAGTAAAAAAAATTTTTTTAAAAAATTAAAAATTAGCACTGGTGAAAAAACTTTATTTGCAACATTTCATCCAATAACCTTAGAAAAAAAAGATCTTAATAATCAAATTAAAAATTTTCTAAAAGCAATTGAAAAAACTAAGTTTCAATGTATTTTTACTTATCCAAACTCTGATATGGGATTTGAAATAATTTTAAAAAAAATAAAAGAATTTATAAGAAAAAATCAAAAAAAATATATTTTATTAAAAAAATTAAATATTGAAGATTATGCTAATTTAATAAAAAATTGTGATTTAGTTATTGGTAATTCCTCTATGGGAATAGTGGATACAGCAGCTTTTAAAAAACCAGTGGTTAATATTGGGACACGCCAAAAAGGAAAAATATTTCCAAAAAATGTTATAAATTCCTCTCATCACTATAAAGAAATCCTAAAATCTATAAAATTTTCACAGTCTAGTATTTTTAAAAAACAATTGTTAAATCTTAAAAATCCGTATAGTCCGAGAGTTTATAATTTAAGTAAATTTTTATATAATTTAATGATTTCAAAAAAAAATAAAATTAATATTAAAAAATTTATTGATAAATAAAATTATGCATTTTTTAAAAAACTTTAAAAAAAATATTATCAATCAAAATATTACTTTAAAAGAGTCTCTAATATTATTAAATAATTTAAACCAAAAATGTTTAATCATAACCGATAAAAATAAAAAATTAATTGGAACACTTACAGAAGGTGATGTATTAAGATCTATAGTTTCTGGTGCAAAATTCTATGATAGAATCAAAAATTTTATCAATAAAAATTCTTTCTATTTAAATATAGATAAAATTAATGAGAAGAAATCTTTAAACGATTTTAATATTCCAAATGATATTTCTTTAATACCCATATTGAATGATAAAAGAAAAATAATTAAAGTATTAAGAAAATCAAATTTATTCAATAAGCAAAAATATAATTCAACTTTAAATGCACAAGTAATAATTATGGCAGGAGGTCTTGGAACTAGATTAAAGCCTTATTCGTCTATAATACCAAAACCTTTATTTCCTTTCGAAGGAAAGGCGATTATTGAACATATTATGGAAAAATTTGATAAATATAACTTTAAGAAATTTCTTATCAGTATTAACTCGAGTCAGAAAATTATTAAAGTTTTTTTAAAATCAAAAAATAAAAATAATGTTGACTTTATTTATGAAAAAAAATTGCTAGGTACCGCAGGATCTTTGGGATTAATTAAAAAAGTTACTAAAAACTTCTTTGTGATCAACTGTGATAGCATAATAGATTGTAATTACAGATCTATTCTTAACTATCATAATTCAAATAATAATGATTGTACGATTGTTGTGGCTAAAAAAAAAATTGATATTCCTTATGGTATTTTTGAACTACAAAAAGATAAAAAAATTAAGATGAAGGAAAAACCCTCATATGATATTTTAATAAATACTGGAATGTATATTTTCTCAAAAAATATTTTGAAATTTATTAAAAAGAATAAAAAAATAGATATGGATAAATTTATTGAAAAATTATTAAAAAATAAATCAAAAGTTGATTTGTTTCCTATTGAAAGTAAAGAGTGGTCTGATTTTGGACAACTTAGTTCTTTTTCTAAAAAAAATTAATTACTAAAATTACAAAATTTATATTATTTATTATAATTTGTAGCTGACTTTGCTAACTTTGTTTTTAGGTCTATAATTTTTGTAATTTTTTTTCAATAAATTGTTTAATTTATCTAAACTTTTAAAATTATTTATTTTTTTTTTTATACTAAGAATTTTTTTTTCAATTTTAAATTTATCAGATAAAAATGGTAATATTAAAATTTCTTTATCATTTTTAATTGTAAAAAATTTTTCATTATTTTCTTTAAATATTTCTGATATTTTTTGACCTTGATTCTTTTGAATTTTAAGTTCAATTTGTAAATTTCCTTTTTTAAAAAGTTTTACTTTTTTTTTAAATTTATAATTAGCTTTTTTAAATTTTAAAAGTTTTTCAATGACTTTATAAATATATTCTTCTTTAACAATTAGATTGTCGCTTGGTATAGTAATTGCACCATTACTTTGAGACAAAATAGACTTAAAACATAAATTACAAGCTTCTCTGTGATTTATAAAATATCTTTTTATATTTTTTGGAATTCCAAATGGTAATTTTTCATTTATTCTTTTAAAAGCAAATTCTAAGATACTTCCTTTGCTAAAAGCAACATTGGCAAATCTTGTTGAAGATACATGTACATCTGGATTATTTAGTTTAAATAAAGTCAAGTTTTCCTCCATAATTTTTTTTGAGATACCTAGTATACTTTCGGGATAACAAGATTTATCAGTAGATATCGAGAAAATTTTTTTTAATTGAAATTTTTTAGATGGTAAAAAGTTAAATGAATTTGTTTTTAACATATAATTAATACTTTCAAAATTTTCTTCAGATCTTACATGCTTAAGGGCAGCAAAGTTGAAATAATGAGTAATTTTTTTATTTTGAATAATTAAATCAATATCTGATGAGGTTATATCTAAAATATTATAATTAACCTTTTTTTTTATATCTGGAAAAAATAAATTAATATCTCTATTTAAATCAACTAAAGAATTTTCATCTTTATCTATAAGAGTTAATTTGTTGAACTTATATTCAAGTATTCTTTTTGTAAATTCTGAGCCTATTGATCCTGCAGCTCCAACAATTAAAATTTTTGATTTTTTAAGATCTTGTTTAATTTCATTATTTTCTTTTGATGACAAAGAAAATCGATTTGAGCTAAATATTTTATATTCAATATCTTTTAAGTTATGCATTTTTTAAATATCAATAGTTTCTAATAGGTCACTTAATATCTTTTATCGGTTAATCATTCTTTTGAATTATATTAATAAGTTTTAGAAATATTTTTTATACTTTTTGCCCAACTTTTTATAGGATTTTCATTGTAAATATTTAAATTATTCATAAATATATTGATGCTTTCCTTAATTTTTTTTTGATTCCACCATTCTAATATATTTGGATTTATTTTATTTAAATGATTTGATAAATCCTTTCCATTTTCAAAAGCTATTTTATTTTTAAATAGAATATCCATAAATTTTTCGTTATGTTTAAATTCATAGTAAAATTTTCTATTAAATAATAAAAATGTAGGTCCATTAATAATAGATTCTAAAAATGCAGTTTGTGGATAATTAACAATTCTTATGATAGCTCCATCTCTTAATTTATTATAATCTTTATTTGAATAAATCATATTACGCTTCCCTACAATTTTTTCATATTTTTTGTCCAAGTTCCAACCTGTTCGTCTTGTAAATGGTCTAATTATAATTTTTTTTCTAATTTGATAATTTGTATTTTCTATAAAATTGTTAACTTGCTTAAATTCAGAAATAATTTCCTCACACATTGGACCGTTTAAAAAATGTCTAGGATATTTTGGAATATCTTTACAAATTATTAATATTTTATTGTTTGATACTTTCTTACTCTTATTTAAAAAAAGGCATGGTAAACTAACTTGATTTTTAAAAACTTTTTTTTGATGCTTAAAAACAACAGATGATATTGCATTATTATAATTGAAAATACTTTTACCACCATATATTCCACCATGATCAGCTGTTATTATTTTGAGGTTTTTATTTAAATTTTTTCTATGAGCTATCCATGATTTAAAAATTGGATTAAATCTATGATGTGTATCTGATATAATAGTATTAATTTTTATTAATTTTTTTTCATGAAGTTTTTTAATATCTTTAAAATTTTCTATAAAAACTCTTGGTATATCTTCTTTAATTTTATCAAATATATAATTCTCAAATTCATTTTTACTGTTAGAAGTTAATTTTATATCTTTTCTTTTAGTAAATTCATAACTATTCTTATTTGAAATATTAATTAATTTTTTTCTATTAAAAATAGTCAATCCCTTGAAACCTAAAATATTAAGATTTAAACAAAGTTTTAAAAAATTTATTTTCTTAGTCCTAATATTTATAAGAGTATCAATATTAATAAATTTTAAAATTATATTTTCATAAATATTAAAAAAAAAATTAGTTTTTATTTTAGTATAAATTTTATAAATAAAATTATTATTGAGATAAAATATTTTTTTTATATGAATTTTTTTTTGAAATAATTTTTTTTTATTTTTAAATTCAAGTATACTTTGAAACATTAGATGATTATAAACATCATCATTGTGATTAAATTCATAAAATTGCAATGTATCGAAAACAGGTAATTTATTTTTGATTTTAATTTCCAAATAACTAAATTTTTTGTAAATTGAAATAAGATCATTGACTATAAGCCATCTAAAATAATTAGAGGCAAGATACATGTGAAGCCAAGGTTCAATTAATATTTCCCAATCCTTTTTAGTGAAATTAACTTTATTAATAGAATTTAATTCTCTAGTAAGCTGTAATAAAAGTTTTTCTCTTAACTTTAATACATTTTTCTCAATTTTAGTTTTATTTTTTTGCCAATTATTTGATAGGTAATATATTTTTTTTTTTAAGTGGTAAGTGTAATCATTATTAATATTTGGACTGAGAATTATATTTTGAAATTTTGAGCAATCTAAATAATTTTCTAAGCCTGTGAAATGTATAAGTCTCATAGCTTTACAACTTACGAAATTAGTATATTTTGATAAGTCCAATGATAGTACATAATCTTAAATTCTAAAGAATCAATATAAATGTTTAGTTTACTTGGACTTTTAGGATTTAGAAAAAAAATTTTTTTCTCACTATTAATTTTATCTTCAATTTTTGCTTCTTTATTGGAAGTGTTGGGTTTAGGATTATTAATTCCAATAGTTTCAAGTTTATTTGATAATACCTTTTATTTAAAATTTA
This sequence comes from Pelagibacterales bacterium SAG-MED46, assembly GCA_014653455.1. GTDB lineage: Bacteria > Pseudomonadota > Alphaproteobacteria > Pelagibacterales > Pelagibacteraceae > Pelagibacter. The sequence continues at coordinate 6,589 of JACWEN010000015.1, forward strand.
ATGAGTATTCTTTAAAGTACGGTTTTTCAGAGTTTACAAATGAGAGCTTTTTGTTTCTTTGTATATTCTTGCTTCCAATAATTTTTATTTTAAAAAATTTATTTTTATTTTTTTTTCATAGAATTGAAGCTAATTTGATTTACAGAACTCTTACAGAATTTTCAAAAAAAATTTATAAAATATTTTTGTTTCAAAAATATAATTTTTATGTGAATGAAAATTCATCAAATTTTGTGAATAAACTAGGTAGTGAGTTTAATGTTTTACATAATTATCTAATAGCAAGTGTTAATTTTTTATCAGAGATAATTATTTTAAGTGCCTTATTGTTTTTCCTACTTTTTATAGCTTTTGAAGAAATTGCGATTATTTTTTTGATTGTTTTAATAAGTACGTTTATTTTTTATTTAATTTTTTATAAAAAAATAAAAAATTTTGGTGCTCTTAGAAAAAAGTATGATCTAAGAAAAACAAATTTAATCTTAGAAACACTAAAAGGTATAAAGGAAATAAAAATTTATAAAAGAGAGGAAATTTTTGAAAATAATTATAATACTAATAATGAATTAATATATGGTTTTTCAAAAAAATATTATGTTTTACAAAAAATTCCTAAATTATTTTTTGAAGCTATATCAATTTTAACATTATCGGTTTTTATTTTTATATTGTTAAGTAATAATGAATCCTCAGAAATAATTATAAAACTTACTGTAGTCACTGGTGCAATTATAAGGATTCTTCCTTCATTAAATAAAGTAATTAATGCTTATAATATAAAAAAATATTCCTTACCAGCAGTTAATGATATTTCAAAATTTTTAAAAAGACTAAAAATCAAAAAAATTTTTTCAAATAAAAAAAGTATTAAATCATTCAAAGAAAAAATTTTAATTAAAAATGTTAGTTTTTCACATAAGAATAAAAATGAAAATTTACAAATATTTGAAAATCTTAATCTTACAATTAAAAAAGGAGAAAAAATTTCAATTATGGGTAATAGTGGCTCTGGAAAAAGTACATTGATAGACTTGGTGTTAGGTTTTTTAAAACCAGACAAGGGTAAACTTTTAGTGGATAAAACTAATGTTAAAAACTATTATTCAAATAATATAATAAGTTATTGCCCTCAATCAATTCATATTTTTAATACTTCAATAGAAAAAAATATTTCATTAGAAAGTCAAATTAAAAAAATTGATATTGGTAAAGTAAACAAGTTAAAACAAATTTGTTTTCTAAATTCATTTTTTAGTAAGCAGAAGAATGATCAAAAATTTTTTGGAGAGGGTGGATCAAAAATATCAGGAGGCCAGAAACAAAGGATTGGTATAGCTAGAGCATTATATTTTAATCCAAAAATATTAATATTGGATGAGTCTTTGAATGCTGTTGACAATAAGACTGCAAAAAAAATTTTTATAAATATAATTAAAAATTATCCAAAATTAACTGTTATTTTGGTTACACATAGCAAAATGTTAGCAAACTTATCTGAAAAAATTTATAATTTGAGTAATAAAAAACTAAGATTATCTAAGTGATAAAATTTATTATCAATATAATAATTATTTTTTTATGAATTTGAAAAAAATTTAACAAAATGAATCTAAACCATCAAAAAATAAATTTGATTAAAAAGTTAATTATAAATTTAATGAATATTAAAAAAAATCAAATATATTTTTTAAAAAAAAAAAATTTTAAGAAACTAAGAGACATTAAACTGAATGTAATTATTGGAAATAATCAAAATAGATTAAGTGTCATTTTTAATTATATTTTTAAAAAAAAAGAAATTTTTTTAGTTTTTTCCTATCATAATCATATTTTCTTTAGAAAAGTAATTTGGACTAGTAAAAATTTTTTATTTTTTTTTTTAAATCTTAAATATGAAATAGTTTCTGTAATTTATAAAAAAAATTCAAATGAACTTTGATTTTAATCTTAAAAAAAAGTCAGGTATTTTTATCGACCAACAAGAAAAATTTATCTTTAAATTTTATTTAGATTTAGAAAAAAATATCAACAAGTATAAATTAACCAATGAATATAAAGGGAATTATTGGTATTTATCAAGAATTAAAAATAAAAAAATTAAAAATCTTGAAATAATAACAAAACAAAACAAATTTAATTTCATCAAAATTCCTTATTTTCATGGCAGAAAATATAAGTTTTGGAATAATTTTTTAAATAACAAAAAAGAAATTTTAATAGTATTGAAACATTATAAAAAAGTATGGCCAGTAATAAATAAGAAAGTTCCATATCATGGAGATTTAACATTATCAAATATCATTTTTAACAAAGATAAAGTGAGAATAATAGATTGGGAAAACTTTGAAAAAAATAAATTGTGGGGATTAGATATTTGTTATTTTTTCCTTTCTTTAATAATATTACCTTGCTTATCAAATAAAAATAATAAAATTTTAATGAATTCAGGTGATAATTTTATTTTAGTTTGGAAATCTTTTTTTAAAAATTATGATTTCGAATATTTAAATGATCCATTTTTTTATTTAAAAGATAAAACAAATTTACAAAAAAATAATTTTTTAAATCTTATTTCTAAAAGTTTAAAAAAAGAAATTAATTATATTCTTAATGAAGCAAATAAATAAAATCGGAATTTTAATAGCATGGCCTAGAGAAATTGATATGTATGATGGTTTATTAAATATGCCTAATGACAAAATAGATATAATTGTTAATGATTTTAAATCATTTGAAAAAGGAAGAAATTTATCCAACAAAAAAATTATCGAAATTTTAGAAATAAAAAAAATAAAATATAAGCTTTTTTCTGAAGTCTTTAAAAAATTGAGATATAATGTAATTGTTAGCACCGGAGAAATCTCAGGATACAAAATAAGTTTATATTCAATTTTCAGATATATTTATGCATTAACTGTTGGAAATATTATTAGTGTATTAAAAATATCAGACGTATTAACGGCTATTTTTGGTAGGCCTTTTTCAGGTGGTGGTAATAATGCATTACTAGGATTAAATTGGTTTCCTGAAAAAGTCCTGGGAAAAATAGTAATAAAATATTCCGACGGTATGGACATCAAAACCAAAAATTATCCTTTCGATATATTTAAAAACGTTTTTGATATTTATTTTTCATATTGTGACCTGGAAATTGAATTAATTAAAAAAAAATTTGAAAAAGAATGTATTAAGATTGATTATTTAAGATTTATTTGTGAGTCTAAATATAAAGATTCTAGTCGAAATGAACTTATTAAGGAATTTAATTTAGATCCAAGAAAAAAGATAATATACTGGTTACCAACTCATATTATAAATCCAAATGAAGAGGATGAAAATCTTAAAAATTGGATGTTTAAATTAAATTTTCTCAATAAATATTATAACGTTATATTAAAACCACATCCCAAAACTATAAGCATAAATAAAACCATATTAGGAGAGCTAGAAAAATTGAATTATAAAGTAGATCAAAATTTTGATCAGAAAATTGGTCAAAGAATTAAATATTCAGATCTTATTTTGGCAGATTATGGTGCGATTTTATTTGATACCTTATATTTAAAAAAAAAAATGATTTTATTAAATTTAAGAGAGAACACTAAATTTGAAAAAGATCTAATTTATAATAAATCTTTAGATATTTTATTAAGAGAGGATGTTGAAAATTTAAATACAGATACAAGTGAATCAGAAATTTATGAAAAAATTGAAAAAGAACTTGATGCTGATAATTATGAGAGTCTTAAAGATTTAAAAATTAAATATTTTGGAGAGAAAATTTCATTAAATTTAATTCAAGTAGAAAGATATTTAGAAAGTAAGCTAAATATTTAATTAAAAATAAAAATGATTTATTTATTACATATTTACAGATGTTTAAAAAAATTCTTTAAGTTTCCTAGTCAGTTCATGTCAAGTCTGCAAACCGATATAAAAAAAGATTTTTTAAGTAAAAAATTAAAGCCTGGATTAAACGTACTGGTAATAGGTTTGCCTAAATCTGGTACAACAATGATAGAGGAAATATTGTCTGAAATCGGTTTTGTTAACCAGGCTAATTCTATTTTAAGATTATTTGATGATCGTAATTTGCCTCATCATCATGACTTGTCTAGAAAGATGCTAAATAAAATTCCAAAAAATAAAAATACTTTTTTAAAAAGACATTCTGAACCAACAATAACAAATCTTCAAATAATTGAACAATATAACTTTAAAACTTTTGTAAGTATAAGAAATTTGATTGATGTTATGATTAGTAGATATCTTCATTTATCAAGTGATGAGAAACAACCTCAATTTAAAATTTATTCTAAATATGATTTGTTAGAAGGTTTTAGAATATCACTAATAAAAAATCATAGAGAAAAAGATGTTCCAATCCAAATTTTTGAGGACTGGATAGAAAAATGGCAACAAATACTCTTAAAAAAAAAGAATTTTTGTCTTTTAGATTATGATAGCTATAAAAAAAATAATTATATGTATTTTCAAAAAATATTTAATTTTTTAGAGATAGATCAATCTCAAATAGAAACAATCTTAAGTAAACATTTAAAAAATCAAAGATTACTAAATCAAAAATCTTTTCAATCGAATTTAAAACAAAATTTTTATAGTCAAACTTATAACAATAAATCTGAAAAAATTAGGAACATAATAAAAAATGATTTAGAAACGATTAAATTTTTTAACAGTAAAGTGATATATTCTCACAATAAAATTGAAATCATTTAAAATATGATAAATTTATTAAAGAAATTTAAGAAAAAAAAAATAATTATAACTGGTCATACAGGATTTAAAGGTTCTTGGTTGACTTTATGGTTAACACATTTGGGTGCTAACGTTACTGGAATTTCAGATACAATTCCTACAAAACCATCAAATTTTGTAGCAAATAAATTAGAAAAAAAAATTCAACATCTTACTTTTGATATTAAAAATAGAAAAAAATTATCCTCTATAATAAAGAAAATTAAACCAGATTATATTTTTCATTTAGCAGCTCAATCATTAGTTAAAAAGTCTTATAAGAATCCTGTTCAAACATTTGAAACAAATTCAATTGGAACTTTAAATTTGCTTGAGGCACTTAAAGAACTTAAATCTAGAAAAAAATGTTCTATAGTAATTATTACTAGTGATAAATCTTATAAAAATTTAGAAATAAAGAGAGGGTATAAAGAAGATGATATTTTAGGAGGTCATGATCCATATAGCGCTTCAAAAGCTTGTGCAGAATTAATTATTCAATCATATATGAAAAGTTTTTTAAAAAATAATAAAAAATTATATATTTCGGTTGCAAGAGCAGGAAACGTTATTGGTGGAGGTGATTGGTCCCAGGATAGATTAATACCAGACTGTATTAGATCAATTCAAAAAAAGAAAAATTTAAAGATAAGATTTGCTAATTCAACGCGGCCATGGCAACATGTATTAGAGGCTTTATATGGATATATGGTTTTAGCAATTAAACAAAAAAATAATAAAAAAATTGCTGGGAATTCATTTAATTTTGGACCAAATAATAAAAGTTCTTTGAGCGTTATAGATTTGGTAAAAAAATTTAAAAAGGATTGGCCGATTCTTAAATGGGAACTAATAAAATCTAAAAAAAAGGTTTTTGAGTCAGGTTTACTTAAGCTTAACAGTGATAGAGCTTTAAAAAACCTAAATTGGAAATGTATATTAAATGCGAATCAAACTATTTTAATGTTAGTTAATTGGTATAAATTTTACTATGAAAAAAAAAATAAATTATCTATGTTCAATTTTTCGATTAATCAAATAAAATACTATGAGAAACTAATTAAAAATAAATCATAAATTTTAAAATCATTTATTTAAATATGAAAGTTGTAATTTTAGCAGGCGGTTTAGGTACAAGGATATCCGAATATACAAAAACAATTCCAAAACCTATGATAAAGATATGTGGAAGACCTATAATTCACAGAATAATTGATCATTATATTAAATATGGGCACAGAGAATTTTATATTGCCCTTGGTTATAAAGGGAATGTAATTAAAAAATATTTTGAAAAAAAAAAACTAAATAAAAGAATTAAAATTCATTTGATTGAAACAGGCAAAAATACAATGACGGGTGGAAGAATAAAAAGATTAAAAAAATTTCTAGATAGTACATTTTTACTTACTTATGGTGACGGACTATCAAATATAAACTTAAAAAAGCTAGTTCAATTTCATGAAAAAAATAAAAAGCTTGTTACACTAACCGCTGTTCGGCCACCTGCTAGATTTGGAGTTATAAAAATAAAAGGAAAAAATGTAAAATATTTTAGGGAAAAAAATGCTCTTGATGCTGGTTGGATTAATGGAGGTTTCTTTGTAATGGAGCCAAAATTTTTAAATTTTATTAAAAATGATAAAACATTTTTAGAGCAAGAACCTTTTAAGATTGTAACAAAAAAAAATGAGTTATTAGCTTTTAAACATGAAGGATTCTGGCAATGTATGGACACTTTGAGAGATAAAAAAATTTTAGAAGATAAAATTAAAGATAAAAAGTTTTGAATAATAAAAAAATTTTAATTACTGGTGGAACTGGTTTTATAGGCTATCATTTAGCAAAAAAATGCTTGAAACTTAATTGGTCTGTAACAAGTTTATCTACAAAAAACCAAAAAAAATTAGAAAACTAAAGAGAGTAAAATATTTGATTGGTGATATTTCAAAAAAAAAAAAATTAATTAAAATTATTAAACCAAATTCCTATGATTATGTAGTTAATCTTGCAGGTTATGTTGATCATTCATATAAAAAAAAAACAATTAACAGTCATTATAATGGTTGCAAAAATTTATCATTACTTTTTTTAAATTCTAAAATTAAGAAGTTTGTTCAGATTGGTTCAAGTTTAGAGTATGGTAAAATAAGATCACCACAAATAGAAAATAAATTAAATAATCAAAAAACTTTTTCAGTATATGGTAACGCTAAATTACAGAGTACAAAATTTCTATTAAATTTGAATAAAAAGTTTAATTTTCCCACAACTATATTAAGATTATATTTAGTTTATGGACCAGCGCAAGATACTAATAGAGTTGTTCCAATTACTATCTTCAATGCAATTAAAGATAATAATTTTGATTGTTCAAATGGAACTCAATTAAGAGATTTTTTATTTATAGATGATTTAATTAAAGCAATTATAAAAACTTTAAATAATAAAAAAGTTAATGGAGAAATAATTAATATAGGAACAGGAAAACCAATTAAAATTAAAGATTTGATTATTAAGATTTGTGATTTAGTGGGCTTAGGAAAACCTGAGTTTGGTAAAATTAGTCTAAGAAAAGATGAAATTAAAAGGCTTTATCCTAAAATTTTAAAATCTAAAAAATTATTAAATTGGAAATCAAATGTGTCCCTTGAAAAAGGATTAGCAACTACAATTAAATATTTTAAGAGTTATAAAGATTAATTTTTAGCCAATAGAATTTTATTTGCTAATTAAATAATTTCCGATTGCAAGAAAATCTATGCCTGTACCTGAAAAACATCTAATTGCCTCAGATGGTTTATTCACTATTGGCTCTCCTTGTATGTTGAATGATGTGTTAATTAAAATTGCGTGGCCAGTTATTTTTTCGAATTCTTGAATCAAATTAAAAAATTTTTGATTTGTTTTCTTTTTAACAATTTGAGGTCTTGCTGTTCCATCAACGTGAACCGCAGACGGAAAGGTATATTTATATTTATCTCTTACTTTAAAAGCTAGTATCATAAAATCACTTTCAGGCACGTCTCCAAAATATTCTTTATATTTGTAGTCATTAATTGATGGGCAAAATGGCCGCCAATTTTCACGGTGTTTAACTTCAATATTTAATTTATTTTTCATATTTTTAATTAGAGGGTTAGCTAATATGGATCTATTTCCAAGTGCTCTTGCTCCAACTTCTGATCTACCTTGGAACCAACCAATAATTTTCCCTTTAGCCAAGTGTTTGGCAACTTCTTTTTCAATATTATTATATTTCTTAAATTTAATTTTTGCTTCATTCAATGCTTTTTCTATATTTGAATTAGAAAAATTATTTCCATAATAACAGTGACTCATTTTGGTAAAACTTCCTTTATCATTTTTTGCTGAAAGCATTGCAGCACCTAATGAAACTCCATTGTCTGATGATGCTGGTTGAACATAAATTTTGTCTACTTCTGGTAAATTAGCCAATACTCCATTTAGTTTACAGTTCATATGAACACCCCCAGCAAGACAAAGATAAGGAATATTAGTTTTTCTCATTAGATCTTTTACTAATAGAGAAACAATTCTTTCCAACAACCATTGAACGTTAAAAGCCAAATCTTTATATTCTTTAGATATCTTTGATTTTTTGTTAAGAGGTTTGCCAAAAATATTTATAAATTCATCTGAAAATCTAGAGCTCTTTGATCTTTTACCACCAAACCTTAAAACAGGATTCAATTTAAAATCTCCATTTAAATTATTATATTCTAAAAATTTATTTAATTTTTTTTGAATTTTTTCAGAATATTTACCAAATGAGGCTATTGCCATAAGTTTACCCTCCTCTGAATTACTTTTAAATCCAAAAAATTCTGTGAAAGTAGAATAAAATCCACCTAAAGTATTTGGTAAATTAAATTTTTTAATACAAGTAATTTTATTTTTTTTACCAACGTAGAATCCTCCAGTAAATTCTTCACCCATACCATCTAAAACTAAAATACTACTCTCGCTGTATCCAGAGGAATAGAACGTACTAGCTGCATGAGAAAGATGATGCTTATAAAAATAAATTTTCTTATTTAATACTTGATTTTTTTTTGCAAAAGCCCATTTCAATTCGTTAAAGATTTTATCAGGATCATAACCTAGTCTAACTCTTTTTTCTAAATTCAAATTATAATTATTTTTTAAATCTGGAAATTTATTATAAAGTTTTTTTAAAAATGTTGGTACTTTTTTAAATTGATGAGGACAATCCCATCCAAAAGAAATTTTTTTTACTCTATTTATTTTTATTCCTGCTTCATTTAAACAATAGTGAATTGAATTAATTGGTAAAGCCAAGGGTGCATTTTTAATTCTTGTAAACCTTTCTTCTTCTGCAAAAGCAATTATTTTTTTTCCTTTAAGTAAAGCTGCAGATGGATTTGTTCCAACTCCACCAAAAATTCCTAAATAATAGTTCACAATTTTAATATTTAATTTTTTTTGTTTTATATAGTATTTTTATATTTATAATAAATATAATTATATAAAATACAGCAAAGTTATTATGGAAAATGTTCTTGTTATATGTGCGCATCCTGATGATGAAGTTCTAGGTTGTGGAGGGACTCTGTTAAAACATAAAAGTAAAAAAGACAAAATTAACATTTTATATGTTTTTGAAGGAAGCAGTGGAAGGAATAAAATTGAAAAATCTTTAACTGATTTAAATCTACAAAAAAGGAAAAAAAGTGCTTTGGCAGTGGCAAAATATTTAAAAGTAAGATCTATAAACTTCCTAAATAACGAGAACTTAAATTCAAATTCTCTTACAAAACTTAAAATAACCAATGAGATTACCCAACATGTAGATAAGATAAAACCAACGATTATTTATACTCACTCATCTAAAGATTTAAATATTGATCACAGAAATTGCCTTGAAGCAGTTTTGATTGCAACGCGAACTAGCAATTCAAATAAGCTAAAAAAAATATTATCCTTTGAAATTCCATCCTCAACTGAATGGTCATTCAATTTATTTGGTTCATTCTCTGGGAATTATTTTGTAAATATTGAAAAATTTATAAAAGTTAAATTAAAATTAATCAATATGTATAAATATGAATTAAAAAAGTTTCCTTATCCAAGATCAAAAGAAAATATACTATCACAGTCTAAATTTGTTGGTTCTTTTGTTGGATTTAAAAATGCTGAAAGATTTGAGGTAGTAAAAATTTTAGATTAGATCTAATTTTTTTAAAAACTTATCAAAAAAATAAATTTTATATAAAAATGAAAAATTTGGTCAGTGTAATAATGAACTGTTATAATGGTGAGGAGTATTTAGAAAATTCACTCAAAAGTGTAATTATGCAAAAATATAATAATTGGGAGTTAATTTTTTGGGATAATCAATCTACCGACAACAGTAAAAAAATTTTTGATAGCTTTTCAAATAAAAATTTTAAATATTATTTATCAGAAAAACATACCTCACTATATGAGGCCAGAAACTTAGCATGTGAAAAAGCAAATGGTGAGTATATCGCATTTATTGATTGTGATGATGAATGGCACAATGATTTTCTATCTCAAAGAGAAATATTCTTTGAAAATAAATTTTATGATTATTCATACTCAAATTCATGTTTATTTTTTGAAAAAAGTAACAAAAAAATTCTTCATGCAAATAAAAAATTATTAAACGGTTTAATATATGATTTTTTAGCAAAAGATTACTTAGTTACTATAAGTAGTCTCGTAATAAAAAAAAAACTTTTAGAAGAAATAGGTTCATTTAACCCAGATTATAATATTATAGGTGATTTTGATTTTGTTATGAGAATTTCTAAGACAAAACAAGCATTAGCTATTCAAAACCCATTATTACTAATTCGTATACATGGAAATAATTTTCATGATAAAAATAGAAAAATGTTTTTTAATGAATTTAAAAATTGGTATTTTGATCAAATAAAGGACTCTTTTTTTACAAGAAATAAAAAATTTTTTTTTAAAAAATTAGCTCGTCTTTTTGTCGTCTCTTTATTTCCTACATTTATCAAAGATTTTTTTAAAAAAAAATGACTAAAGTTTTAATAATTTCAAATGATAAATTTTTTATTTCAAAAAAAAATTATTTTTTTAATTCGAATAAAAATACTTTTACGATTATTAATAGCTTTAAAAATTTTAAAAAAGTTTACTTATTTTGTAGATCAACAAATAAAAAACAAAGATTTAAAGAAAAAATTAAAAATAATATAGAATTTGTTAAGTTTAAAAATATATTTAATTTATTAAGTGAAGTTAAAAATTTAAAAATATTGATAATTTCATTAACACCATTCAGTTTTTTTTTAAGCTTAATGTTTATTTTGTTTGGTGCAAATAAAAAAAAATTCTTTCTTTTTCTTCGTAGCGATGGGTTTTTAGAATATGAAGTAAAACTTGGTAAAATTGGTTACTTTATTTATGGAGTGATGTTTTATATATTAAAGAATAGAACAACAATATTATCGTGTTCTAAATTCTTAACAGGAGTTTCCCAATCTAAAATATTATTTCCTTCTGAAATTAATGGAGACTGGTTAAAAAATAGAAGTATAAAAAAAATTAAAATTAACAAAAATAAGATTAGATTATTATATATTGGTAGATTTAGAGAGGAAAAAGGATATTTAAGTTTAATTGATATTTTTAAAAACTTAAAAATAAACTCTAGTTTAAAAATGGTTGGTAACGACTATAAGTATTTCAAAAAAAGTCATTATCCAAAAAATTCTAATTTAGAAATCACTGGTCAATTAGTTAAAAATGGGGATTTAATTAAGTGTTATGATAATTGTGATATATTTATTTTACCTTCTTATGCTGAAGCTTACCCTCAGGTAATTTTAGAAAGTTTATCGAGATTAAAACCAATTATAGTGTTTAATGATATTAAGTTTCTAAAAAAAACTTTTTCTGTTGGTGTATTTAATTCAAAAAGAAATGCTAAAGATTTGCAAAATATTATTACAAAAATTATTAGTAATTACACTAGGATCCAAAATAAAATTTATAAACAAAAGATATTTACTCAAAAAAAATTTTTTATTGAAATGAATAAGATTTTTAGTGATTAAATTTCTACTTTTTTTCTGCAATTAATCTTATTAAACATGGATCTTCTTTTTTAAACTTCGAAAATCCTTTAGACTCTTTTACATAAAGAATCTTAAAATTTTGTCTTATTTTTTTTAACAAATCATGTTTATTAATAAATCTTCTGTAATGATCAGTTATATACTCATTTTGACTTAGTTTTTTTCCTATTCCACATAGTTCATCTTTGTCTGATCTAGTCTCAATAAATAAATATTTAAGATTAGGTATTTTTGACATTTTCTTTAAAAAAATAGTTTCATTTTTTTTACTTATACTATGCCAAGTAAACCTTGAGTAAATTGAAAAGTTTCCAATAATTTTTTTTTTATAATCAAACTTAACAAAATTATCGTTAAATATTTTTTTCTTTTCATTTTTTTTTTTTAATTTGCTCTTTATTAATACTGTTGCGCTTTTACTCAGTTCTATCCCAAAAAAATCAATTTTATTTTTTTTGAAATAGAATATATCTCTTCCGTTACCACATCCCACATCGACTATTTTTGTATTTTTTTTTTTAAGAAACTTTAAAATAAATAATGCAAAATTTGATGGTTTATCATGTATTAATCTTTTTTTATAAAATTTGTTCCAAAATTTTTCATTATTTTTACTTTTTATCATTTTTATTTTGGCTAAAAACTAAATTTTTAATTATTATTATATTTATTATTATTAAAAAAATAAATCATACTTATAATTTTTACCAACTTTTAGTTAAAATATGAAAGATTACAAGTTTAATTAATATAAATTGCTTTTATTTCTTTTGTTAAAATTAATTATGTAATAAATAATTTATTTAATAGATAAAAAATATATACTAAGAAAAATTTTTCGTTTTATTCAAATAGAATTAAATTAATTAATAATTTATTTCCTTTGATATCTAGGTATTATTTTTTTATTAATTGTATTTGAGTAAAGCTAAATTATAAAATTGGAATGTATTTTATTCATAAAAAGAAGTATTTAAAATGATCAGTTTATTAACAGTATTAAGTTTAATAATTAATTTTTTAATAGCGTATAATTTAAATAAAATTGCTTATATTTCTAATATTTTTGATGAACCCGATAATAAATTAAAAAAACATAAATCTAGAGTGCCTTTATTAGGTGGAATAATTTTAACTATCAATTTTTGTTTATTTATTTTTTTGTTATTTTCTAAATTATTATGATTATATTAATATAAATTTTCCAATTAGAAATATCATTTCTATATTTATATTTATATTTATATTTTTTTTCTTGGGTATTCTTGATGATAAGCACAATTTAAAACCAGAAAATAAATTTTTTACAAGTATATTTATTTCATTATTAGTATTATTTCTTAATAAGGATTTATTAATTATGAACATCAATTTTTCATTTTATAATAATCCAATATTTCTTGGAAATTTTAGTTATTTTTTTACTATCTTTTGCGTAATAATTTTGATTAATGCACTCAACTTTTATGATGGAATTAATGGTCAATCTATAATTTTTTTTATAATTATATTTAGCTACTTATCATTTAAATCTCCTATTTTTATATTTTATCTTTTTACAGTATTGGTCTTAATATTTATCTTGTACTTAAATTTGACTAATAAAGTTTTTATGGGGGATAATGGAATATATCTTTTAGGTGCAATTCTTGCTGCATCTTTAATTTATGAA
>JACWEN010000016.1 GCA_014653455.1 Pelagibacterales bacterium SAG-MED46
TTTTTTATAGAATTATCTGTTAAAATTGCCCCTTTTGGATTTGTAGTTGTTCCAGAAGTATAAACAATAAAAGCATCATTTTTGTTCAATTTTTTTTTTATCTTTTTTTTAGTCTTATAAAAATAAAAATTTTTAAATTTTAAATTTTTTTTATTAATATTTTTTTCTGACATAATCATTGAATAATTTATCTGATTTAAAATATTTGTTTTTTCAAAATCTGTTTGGTTTGGATTTAATAAACATATTACATTTCCATTAATTCTTGCTGATAATACTATTGCCATAAAATCTATTGAATAAGGTAAAATTAAACATATTATCTCACCTGTTTTAAGTTTATTTTTAAAAAAAATTAAATATTCTTTAGTTAAATTGTGTAAATCATCATAAGTATAATCATGATCCAAAAGAATTTTTTTATTTGAAGATTTTGATTTGTTTACAATTTTGTTAAAAATATTCATTTATAATATTTTTCTAGCCGGATTTCCTATCACTTTAGAATTACTAGAAACACTACTTAATACAACACTACCTGAGCATACAAATACATAATTTCCAATTTTTATATTTTTATTGGTAGCATTTGAAGCAATTATACTTCCTACTCCAATAAAAACATTCTTACCAATTTTTGTACCTGCCCCAATTGAAGCACCTCCACCTATTATACAATTAGACGAAATATGAGTATGATGTAATATCACAGAACCCGTTCCCACAATATTGTGGTCTTCAATTTTACCTGGGAACTGAATTATTGAATTAGGTAAAATAATATTACCTCTTCCTATAATACACTTTTTCATTAAATTTGCTGACTTAGAAATAAAATTTGGAAAATTATGATTTTTCTTATTGAATTTTTTAATAATATTTAATCTTTTTTTAATATTACCAATACCAATAAAAATATTTAATTTTTCTTTGATTAATAAAAAATCATTTTCATGAATAAAATTTTTTTTTTTTATTTTTTTTTTTGTTACAAAAAAAATTTTATGAGGCTGAGTAATGTTTTCATCTACTAACAATTGTTTTAAAAGTTCTGCAAACTGACCATCACCAATAATATAATGCTTACTCATATTGTATATTGTAACCTGGGCATTATGAGATAAATTAAAATTTTAGACACAATACACTTATTTAAACTTTTATTTATTAGGTTCAATCCTGTTATATCCTTTAATACAAACTTTTTTAGATATTTTAAATTCTTAATTTTTTTGATTCAGGTTTAATTTATCTTAATATATAAACTAATTCAAACTACTTAAAATTAAATTGATTTATTATAACAATTATAAACAGGTTTTCTTAAATTTATTAGTATTAACTTTTCCAATTTCATTTTTAATTGGAAGAGTGTTTGTTGAGACATTTTTGATAATATTCTCAATATATACAATTATAAATTTAAAAAAATGGAAAAACTATATAATTGATAAAAATCATATAATTATATTATTATTTTTTTACTATCTTGCAATAAATCTAAGTACATTATTAAATCTAGAAACATTAACCAAAACAACAGACAAGACTTTATTATTAAAATCATTTTCAAATTTTAGATTTATTATTTACATAATAAGTGTTTGGTACGTTTTGGAAGAAATAAAATTTAAAAAAAATGTTTTTATATTTGCGATTAGTATTTATTTTTTATTTTTAGTTGATGGTTATACTCAATTTTTTAGTGGACAAAATTTACTTGGTTATCAATTGCTTTCAACTGGCAGGATAACTGGTATATTTGAAGACGAGCAAATTTTTGGCAGCTATATACAAAAAGTTGTTCCATTATTTTTGATTTTATTTTTTTTAATCTTCAAAAAAAATAATTTTTCTTTTGTATTACTTTTATTTTTATTGTCTTCAAGTTCAATAATAATATTTTTATCAGGCGATAGATCCCCTCTTATTTTATTTATATTTTTTTTAATTTTGTGCTTAATATATTTATCTGACTTGAAAAAAATAATTTTATTAAATTTTCTTATCTCAGCTTTGATAACATCTATAATTATCTTTTCTGGTGTAGGTAAAAATTTAAAGTCATTAGATAAGAGATATAACTTAAATAGTGAGTATAATACTTTAATTAATACAAGTGAGGAGCCTTCAGAAAAATTTAAATTTCTTCCTAGAGATTATTATGGTCACTATTTAGTAGTAAAAGAAATGCTAAAAGATAACTTAATTTTTGGCAAAGGTATAAGATCTTTTAGGGTCTTGTGCAGGGGAAATCTTGGAAATCTTTATCCTGTTGAAAATGGTGTCTGTTCAACACATCCACATAATTATTTTTTACAATCATTATCAGCTGGGGGCTTAATTGCATTTTTTTTTCTTTCTTTAATTTTTTTAACTTTTGCTTTTAAAATGTTAACATTATTTTTTAGTTTATTTAACAAACAAAAAAATAATAATAATATTTTAAAATTAGCTACTATAACTGTTTTCGTTTTTTTCTGGCCAATTATACCGACAGGAAATTTTTTTAGTAATTGGGTAGCTGGATTTAACTGTTTTGCTATAGGATTATTTTTGTTTATAAATTTTAAATTTCAAAAAAAACATTCAACAAATTGACATTATAAAATAATGGTAAAGAATTGGTATATTAAAATATTTAAATTTATAACTGAATTAATTTATTGTTGCTTTTTTTCATGGACAACATAAATATTCAAATTAAGTAATTTTTTGTAAGGAACATGTAATAACCTGATGATTAGTTTTTTTATACCTATAAGAAAAGATAGTAAAAGAGTCAAAAATAAGAATATCAAAAGAATTGGTCATTTTAAATATGGTTTAACTGAAATAAAAATAAAACAATTATTAAAAGTAAGGAACTTATTTTTAAAAAAACATAAATTAAAAATTGAGTTTATTGTGTCTACAGACAGCAAGGTAGTAAAAAACTATATCCAAAAGTTTAGATGGCTTAAAATTCACAATAGAACAAAAGAGCTTGCAAGGGATGATTGCCTAGATCAATTAATTGAAGAAGTGCCAAAATTATGTGAGGGGCAATATATATTATGGACACATGTCACTAGCCCCTGTTTTGATCATATTAGCTATGAAAAAATGATATTAAAATTTTTAAGATCAAAAAAAAAATATGACAGCGCTTTTAGTGCTGATTTAATTGGAACATTTATTATTAATGATAGTTATAAATGGGTATCACATAATTATTTCAAAAAAAAATGGCCAAGAACACAGGATCTAAAAAAACACTATTCTGTAAACAGTGCAGCCTTTATAGCTAAACGATCAATCTATACAAAAAATAAAGATAGATTGTGCAAAAAACCTTTGCCATATGTTACAGAAACAGGAAAAGGTTTTGATATTGATACTGAAGAGGATTTAAATTTTTACAAACAAAATTTTTATAAAGATAAATAAATAACTTAAAATGATTAACTTAAAAAAAATTACTTTTCCCAAATCAACATTCCCCCTAATTAAAATAGATAATTTTATATCAAGTAAACTCTGCAACAATCTCAAAGAAGTAATTGAAAATCAAAATAATTTTGATGATTTTGTGATGAATGGTAGAAATAGAATTAACAAAGGATCAAATACGTTTAGAGAGTTTTTATCTAGTTCAAAAAATGCGAACAAAATTTATAATTCTCTAAATTCTAGAGCAACATTTATAAAAATTTTAAAAATATTTGAAGACAACTTTCAAAATTCATTTTGGAAATTTAAGCAAAAAAAACTTCAATTTTCTAAAACTAATTATGGAGTTCAAAAAGGAAGAGCATTAACAAAGCAAAATAAAAAAAATAAAAAAAACAATGTAGTCAATCTTGATATAGACTTCTCAATATCTAAAAATGGATACTTCCGAGAACCGCATAGAGATAGATCAACTCGAATAATTAATTTTTTAATTTATTTAAATTCAATACCCAAAAAAAATGGTGGGACACTTGAAATTTTTAAAACTAAAAAAAAATTAGGAAAAAATTCCTCATCATATGCAAGATTTCCCAAGAAAAATACAGTTGAGATTGTTAATAAATTTCAACCCAAAAAAAAACAGGGCTTATTTTTTCTCTCTACACCAGATTCCTACCATGGTGTTTCTAAATTTATTTCTAGAAACAAAATTAAAAGAGTTTTTATTTATGGAAGTTTTTCTTTAAATAAGAGTGTTAAATGGTTTTATAATTCACAATATAAATAATGTTAAAGATACAGGAATTTATTCTTGATAGAAATAAATCAATTGAAACTTTAAATTCAGAATTAAAAAAATTTATAAAAGATTTTTCTATTAATAGTGAAATAACAGAAATACTAAATTGGATTTCGTTCAAAACCAAAATATCAAAACAATCGATAACATCCGATACTGAGATATTTATTTTTAGACAATTTATAAATGCTCAGGGTAAATTTAATAAAGTATTTGAATTAAAGAATATTTTCTATGACTCAATAAAATTCTTAATGTATTTTATTTATATACGCTTATTTTCAAAAAAAAAAACTAAAGAAATAAAATGTGAAATTTGTGTAGACGATATATCGCATGGAACTTCACCAGACAGATTTGAATTTATAAATGAAATAAGTGACACAATATTTGTTTCAAGCACAAAATTAAATAAAAAATACAAGACTTTTCATTATAGTAAATATTTGAAATCTATATTAAGTAAAGATGTTTGTAATAATTTAACTTTTTACTTCGTTATATTTATAAAAACGTTAAAAAGCTCAATTAAGCTTAAAGCTAATCTGTTCCCATTAATTACTAGACTAGTATTAACTTATATTAAATATGAAACAGTATTCAGTATAATTAAAGCTAAGTTTCTTATACAAGAAAGGCATTATGGAACATCCTCAATTAAGAATGAAATTTTTCACAAACATGGTGGAAAAATATCATCTGTAATTCAAAAAAATATTTTACAAGTAAATGGTCCTGGGATGTATATTAATTCTGATATTTTATTTTCACTTGGAGATAAATCTGCAGATAATCTAAAAAAATTAGGTGGAAATGTAAAAAAAATTATTTCAGTTGGATCTCTATTTATGGAAAGGGGGCTTTATAAAAGAAAAGACGTAAACAAATTTGAAATATATGATTTATTAGTTTTTGCGAGTAACCATGATGGAAGTGCACATTCTGGTTATAATTCTTATTATGATGATTATTATACTCACTTTGAATGGATAAAAAAATTCTCCAAAGAATTTCCAAAATTTGAAATTTGTATCAAGCTTAAAAAAATTTTAACAGACCAAAAAGTCAAAAAACTTTTTGATGAATGCCAAAACATTCATATTATTATTGATACAACAAAAGAAATTTCAGATACTTATTATATTGCTGACAAAGCAAAAGCACTATGTACATGGAGCTCAACACTAGGTTACGAATTTATAGGATCTGGGAAAGAGTGTTATTTTCTAGATCCAAATTTAAAAAATACTGGATTTATACCTAATGACGAATTCATTTTACCTACAAAAGTTAAAAATTATGAGGAATTTAAGGAAAAAATTGTTAATAAAATATTAGGAAAAAATGATGACAAAATATTAATAAATAAAGAAAAATTTTGCTTTCCTAGCCAAAACGTTTCAAAAAGCATAATCGATCATTTAAGAAATTTGGAAAACGATCAGATTTTTAATTAATATATATCTTAAAAATTTTTTTCAGTGCATAAATCAAGCCAATTGAGCTATTAGTACTGGTCAGCTGCACGCATTACTGCGCTTCCACATCCAGCCTATCAACGTGGTGGTCTACCACGGCTCTATAGGAAGAACTAGTTTTGAGGTGAGTTTCCCGCTTAGATGCTTTCAGCAGTTATCTCGTCCATACTTAGCTACCCGGCACTGCAGCTGGCGCTACAACCGGTCCACCAGTGGTATGTTCAACCCGGTCCTCTCGTACTAGGGTCAACTCCTCTCAATTCTTCTACACGCATAGCAGATAGGGACCGAACTGTCTCACGACGTTCTGAACCCAGCTCACGTACCACTTTAATTGGCGAACAGCCAAACCCTTGGGACCTGCTCCAGCCCCAGGATGTGATGAGCCGACATCGAGGTGCCAAACACTGCCGTCGATATGAGCTCTTGGGCAGTATCAGCCTGTTATCCCCGGCGTACCTTTTATCCGTTGAGCGATGGCCCTTCCACTCAGAACCACCGGATCACTATGACCGACTTTCGTCTCTGCTCGACTTGTCAGTCTCACAGTCAGGCAGGCTTATGCCATTGCACTCTACGAACGATTTCTGACCGTTCTGAGCCTACCTTCGCACGCCTCCGTTACTATTTGGGAGGCGACCGCCCCAGTCAAACTACCCACCATACAATGTCTCGATGCCGGTTGACGGCAATCGGTTAGATATCAAGAAAAACAAAAGAGGTATTTCACTGTTGACTCCACAAAAGCTGACGCCTTTGCTTCAATGTCTCCCTCCTATGCTAAATATGTTTTTCCTAACACCAATGTAAAGTTGCAGTAAAGGTGCACGGGGTCTTTCCGTCTAACTACGCGAACTCCGCATCTTCACGGAGAATTCAATTTCACTGAGTTGATGTTGGAGACAGCGGAGAAATCGTTACGCCATTCATGCAGGTCGGAACTTACCCGACAAGGAATTTCGCTACCTTAGGACCGTTATAGTTACGGCCGCCGTTTACTGGGGCTTCAGAAGTTAGCTTGCACCAACCGCATTAACCTTCCAGCACCGGGCAGGCGTCAGACCCTATACATCCACTTACGTGTTAGCAGAGCCCTGTGTTTTTGATAAACAGTCGCTTCTCCCTGGCTTGTGCCACCCTTTTTTAGTTGCCTAAAAAAAGGTCTTCCTTATCCCGAAGTTACGGAAGCATTTTGCCGAGTTCCTTCAACATCATTCTCTCAAGCGCCTAAATATACTCTATTAATCTACCTGTGTCGGTTTAGGGTACGGTCTTGTGATGGAGCTATTTCTTGGAACCTTTTCGCGGCAAACTCAATCCATTAAGAGTTTACAACTTACAAGATTCGTCACTACCATCTGGTTAAGGAATATTAACCTTATTTCCATCGACTACGGCTTTCGCCCTCGCCTTAGGTGCCGACTAACTCTGCGCGGATTAACCTTGCGCAGAAACCCTTAGATTTTCGGCGAAGAAGTTTTTCACTTCTTTAATCGTTACTTATGTCAGCATTCGCACTTCTGATACCTCCAGGATCCCTCACGGGTATCCCTTCAAAGGCTTACAGAACGTTCCGCTACCGCTTATAAAACTCGAAAGTTTTATAAACCCACAGATTCGGTATATGATTTTAGCCCCGTTACATCTTCGGCGCAGAAACTCTATTAGACCGGTGAGCTGTTACGCTATCTTTAAAGGATGGCTGCTTCTAAGCCAACCTCCCGGCTGTTAAGGAATTTCCACATCCTTTCACACTTAATCATAATTTTGGGACCTTATCTGGTGGTCTGGGCTCTTTCCCTCTCGACCATGGACCTTAGCACCCACAGTCTGTCTGATGAAGAACAATACTTAGCATTCGGAGTTTTATTAGGTTTGGTAAGAATCTCTTCCCCCTAGCCCATTTAGTGCTCTACCTCTAAGCATCTATTTATTCATCGCACTACCTAAATAGTTTTCGCGGAAAACCAGCTATCTACGAATTTGGTTGGCCTTTCACCCCTTACCACAAGTCATCCAAAGACTTTTCAACGTCAACTGGTTCGGTCCTCCGGTAAGTGTTACCTTACTTTCAACCTGCTCATGGTAAGCTCATTCGTTTTCGGGTCTAATTCATTAAACTGATCGCCCTATTAAGACTTGCTTTCGCTACGCCTACACCTAGATGGCTTAAGCTTGCTTAATAAATTAAGTCACTGACCCATTATACAAAAGGTACGCCGTCACTCTAAAAAGAGCTTCGACTGATTGTAGGCATGCAGTTTCAGGTTCTATTTCACTCCCCTAATAGGGGTTCTTTTCACCTTTCCCTCACGGTACTAGTTCACTATCGGTCACTGAAGAGTATTTAGGCTTAGAGGGTGGTCCCCCTATATTCGAGCAGGATTTCACGTGTCCCGCTTTACTCAAGAATTTTGTTAAACATTACTCATACGGGACTATCACCCTCTATGGTTAGCATTTCCAAACTATTCAAATTTTTTTAACAAAACTACTGGCCTAATCCGTTTTCGCTCGCCACTACTAACGGAATCTCAATTGATTTCTTTTCCTCTGGTTACTTAGATGTTTCAGTTCTCCAGGTTGTCTCTTTAAACCTATGTATTCAGTTTAAAGTACCACATAAAGTGGTGGGTTTCCCCATTCGGAAATTTTCGGATCAAAACTTACATACAGCTCCCCGAAACTTATCGCAGTATATCACGTCCTTCATCGGCTTTCAGTGCCAAGGCATCCACTACACGCCCTTAAACGCTTGATTTATGCACAGAAAAAAATTCTGTGTTGAATCAAATTTTTATTTTGAACATTAGCTAATAACATTACTAATATTCGGATATAGATATTGATATTAATTATTTATTGTATTAACGATTTTTATAACTAAGTGTTTGGTGGAGGATAGCGGGATCGAACCGCTGACCTCCTGAATGCAAATCAGGCGCTCTCCCAGCTGAGCTAATCCCCCATGATCTTAAAATTGGTGGGCCGAGAAAGACTCGAACTTTCGACCCCACCCTTATCAAGGGTGTGCTCTAACCAACTGAGCTACCGGCCCCCATGCAAGAGAAACACTACTTTAAGAAGAGAAATGAGGACGGTCAACATTACCTATGTATATTATTTAGAATAAAATGTTACTTTCATTCATCCTTAGAAAGGAGGTAATCCAGCCGCAGGTTCCCCTACGGCTACCTTGTTACGACTTCACCCCAGTCGCTGACTATACCGTGGTCAAGGGTTTAAAACCTTGCCTTAAGGTAGAACCAACTCCCATGGTGTGACGGGCGGTGTGTACAAGACCCGGGAACGCATTCACCGTGGCACGCTGATCCACGATTACTAGTAATTCCAGCTTCATGCACTCGAGTTGCAGAGTGCAATCCGAACTGAGGTATCTTTTAGGGATTTGCTTAACTTCGCAGTTTTGCTTCCTGTTGTAGATACCATTGTAGCACGTGTGTAGCCCAACACGTAAGGGCCATGAGGACTTGACGTCATCCCCACCTTCCTCCAGCTTATCACTGGCAGTTCTTTCAGAGTGCCCAACTTAATGATGGCAACTAAAAGTGAGGGTTGCGCTCGTTGCGGGACTTAACCCAACATCTCACGACACGAGCTGACGACAGCCATGCAGCACCTGTGTTTCGTCCGGCCGAACCGAAAACTCTAATCTCTTAGAGTCGCGACGAACATGTCAAGTGTTGGTAAGGTTCTGCGCGTATCTTCGAATTAAACCACATGCTCCACTACTTGTGCGGGTCCCCGTCAATTCATTTGAGTTTTAACCTTGCGGTCGTACTCCCCAGGCGGTGTGTTTATCGCTTTCGCTGCGACACTGAAAATAAATTTCCAACGTCTA
The DNA here is from genome assembly GCA_014653455.1 of Pelagibacterales bacterium SAG-MED46. Lineage (GTDB taxonomy): Bacteria > Pseudomonadota > Alphaproteobacteria > Pelagibacterales > Pelagibacteraceae > Pelagibacter. The sequence goes on from JACWEN010000016.1 coordinate 9,575, forward strand.
ACACACATCGTTTACGGCATGGACTACGAGGGTATCTAATCCTCTTCGCTACCCATGCTTTCGTTCCTCAGTGTCAGTAATGATCCAGAAAGCTGCCTTCGCAATTGGTATTCTTTCTAATATCTACGAATTTCACCTCTACACTAGAAATTCTGCTTTCCTCTATCATACTCTAGCTGAAAAGTTTTGATGGCAGTTCCAGAGTTAAGCTCTGGGATTTCACCACCAACTTTTTCAACCACCTACGAACTCTTTAAGCCCAGTAATTCCGAACTACGCTAGGTCCCTTCGTATTACCGCGGCTGCTGGCACGAAGTTAGCCGGACCTTCTTATTCGGGTACAGTCATTTTCTTCCCCGACGAAAGAGCTTTACAACCCAAAGGCCTTCTTCACTCACGCGGCATCGCTGCATCAGAGTTTCCTCCATTGTGCAAGATTCCCCACTGCTGCCTCCCGTAGGAGTTTGGGCCGTGTCTCAGTCCCAATGTGGCTGATCATCCTCTCAAATCAGCTATTGATCACAGTCTTGGTAGGCCATTACCCCACCAACAAACTAATCAAGTGCAGGCTCATCCAATGGTGCATAAAGCTTTCTCCGTAAAGACTTATCCGGTATTAGCACAAGTTTCCTCGTGTTATTCCAGGCCAAAGGGTAGATACCTACATGTTACTCACCCGTCTGCCACTAAGTATTGCTACTTCGTTCGACTTGCATGTGTTAGGCGTGCCGCCAGCGTACGTTCTGAGCCATGATCAAACTCTCAAGTTTAAAAACGGCGCACACTAGCTTCTATATAAATTCTAAGAATAAAATTTATATAATTTTGAAGTGTGTACGACAAATTTTGGTAACCTTAACCGTCCACACTTCTCTTCTTAAATTTTTACTTTTTAAATAGCTAATTGAGCTAAAAAGCTCAATAATACTCACTAATTTATTGTATTAACAATACTTTTACTGAGAAAGTCCAGTGCTTATAGGCTAAAATAAAAGTAAATCAAGTATTTAAGATTAAAAAAATCATCAAAAATTGAGGTTTTTATTGGGTTTTTTTTGATTTTTAATTTGAGCTAATCTAATAATTGAACTTTAAAAAAAATAAATGATAAAAAACTTACTAAGAATATTTAAAAAAAATTTTCAAATTATTGCATTAACTTTATTAATAATTGTTACAATAATATCTACAAGTTTTTTTAATTACACAAAAAATGTTGCTAACCAAAATTATTCCAGTTTAATAAATAATATTTACTTAAAAAAAACATTAAATCATTTTTTTAATAATTTAGATCCAAAATATAAAAATATTCACCATAAAATTAAACCTGGAGAAACTTTCGATGGAATTTTAAAATCTTATTCAATTAATAAACAAGAAATAACAGAAATAAAAAAAAATCTTATACAAAAAGTTGATCTAAATAAATTAAATACAAACCAACATATATATATAACCTTTAATCAAGCAGATAAAAAAATAACAAAATTTAGTTTTAAAATTTCTAATACTGAAAAAATAAATTTAGCAAGAGATTTGGATAAAAATGGATTTGATCAAGAAATATCAATAATAAAATTAAATAAAAAAATTATTTTTAAAGAAAATATAATATTACAGAGCTTATATAAAGCTGCCACAGATATGAATATACCAGCAAATACAATCATTGAATTTGCTAGGATATATGGTTTTCAAGTAGATTTTCAAAGAGATATTAGAAAGCAAGACAAATTTCAAATAATGTATGAAGTTTTTTTAGATGAGGAAAAGAAAATAATTGAAACTGGTGAAATTCTTTTTTCAAACCTTAAACTTAGTGGTCAAAATAATTCTTTATATTATTTTGATGAAAAAGGAAGTCAAGGTCATTATGATAAAAATGGAAAAAGTGTACAAAAAGCTTTAATGAAAACTCCGATTAATGGTGCTCGACTTTCTTCGTCGTTTGGTATGAGAAAACATCCCATAGATGGATTCAATAAAATGCATAGAGGAACGGATTTTGCAGCACCAAAAGGTACACCTATTATGGCCTCGGGTGATGGTGTAATTAAGAAAGCTGGTTGGTGTGGTGGAGGAGGCAATTGTGTAAAGATTAAACATAATTCTACATATGAGACTATTTATGCTCATATGTCTAAATTTGCACGAGGAATGAAAAGTGGAGTAAGAGTGAAACAGGGTCAAACTATTGGCTATGTAGGTTCAACTGGAAAATCAACTGGTCCACATTTACACTATGAAGTTGTTGTAAATGGAAAAAAAGTAAATTCACAAAAGTTAAAACTACCATCTGGTAAAATATTAAAAGGTAAACAAAGGAAATTATTTGAGACTAAAAAAATAAAGCTGAATGTACTTAAATCTGAAAAAATATTAGGATTAAACTAATCTAATTTTGATTTTTTTATCTATTATTTTTTTTAAGCTAAATTTTTTGCTTTATCGAGGGTATCTTCTTGTGTTTTTTCATTTTTTTCTTCGCCGACAGGCTCTAAATTTAATGTTTTATTTTCAGAGTATTTAGCTTTTTTGAGAGTTTCTTGGTCATTAAGAATTCTTGTAAAATGATCTGCATGTTGCAAATAATTTTCAGAAAGTATCTTGTCACCATTTGACGAAGCCTCCCTGGCTAAATCGTTATATTTTTCAATTAACTTCGGAGCATTATGATTATTTCTTCCAGGCATTTTTCTTTTGAAATTTTCACTGTTTGAAAAATTTGAATTAAATTTGGGTCTATCTCCATTAGACTTAAAATTTCTGTCATTTCTTCTAAAATTATTTCTTCTAATATTGTTATTTCTAAATGTTACCATAAATTTAAATAGTTATATTTTTGTGCTTACAATGCATCGATCATTCTTAGCGAGATCTTTCAATGTACTATTAATATAAAAACCTTCATTTCTTAATAAGTTAATTACTTTATTTTTTTGATCAAAACCAATCTCTAAAACAAATTTACCATTTTTTTTAATCAGCTCAGATGATTTTTTTACTACTTTTCTGATTTCTGATAAACCATCTAATCCACCATCAAGTGCTAATTTTGGTTCAAAATTAATAACATCCTTTTCTAAATATTTTAATTTTAATTTATTTATATAAGGAGGATTAGAAACAATTAAATCATATTTGCCTTGGGCAAATTTGTCAACATCTGATTTATATAATTTTATTCTTGTTTCAACTTGAAGCTTTTTTGCGTTTATTTTGCATATATCTAGGGATTTTTTACTAATATCTATGCCTGTGCCAAAAAACTTTTTTTTTTCATTTAAAATAGTTAAAAGAATACATCCTGATCCAACTCCGATATCTAATATATTTATTTTGTTTTTATGTTTAGTATATTTTAGAATTTGTTCTATTAAAACTTCTGTGTCTGGTCTTGGTATAAGCGTATCTTTATTTACAAAAAATTCATTATTCCAAAAAAATTTTTTTTTTAAGAGGTAAGCAATTGGTTTTCTTGTTGCCCTTTCTAGTATTAATCTTTTAAAATACTGTAAATTTTTATGTTTCAAGTTTATATCATTATTCAAAATAAAATCTTCACGATTTTTACCTATTGCTTTTGCCATTAAAATTTCACTATCTAATTTTGCTGATCGAATATATTTATCTTTTAAAATATTTGTTCCTTGTTTAACTGCTAATTGAATGTTCATTTATTTTAAATTACTTAAACTATCTTCTTGTGCTTGCAAAGTTAGGGACTCAATCATTTCATCAAATACTTCTCCTTCTAAAAATTCTTCTAATCTATGTAATGTTAAATTTATTCTGTGGTCTGTAACTCTTCCTTGTGGAAAATTATAAGTTCTAATTCTTTCCGATCTATCACCAGTACCAATTTTTGTTTTCCTATCTTGAGACCTTTCCTGGTCAATTCTAGTTCTTTCTAGTTCGTATAAGCGCGCCCTTAAGATTTTCATTCCTTTTGCTTTATTTTTATGTTGAGATTTTTCATCCTGTTGAGACACTGATAAACCTGATGGAATATGTGTTATTCTTACTGCACTATCTGTAGTATTTACAGATTGTCCTCCTGGACCACCTGCTCTGAACACATCTATCCTTAAATCTGAGTCATTTATCTTAAGATCAACCTCTTCGGCTTCTGGTAATACTGCTACAGTTGCCGCTGATGTGTGAACTCTTCCTTGGGTTTCGGTATCTGGTACTCTCTGAACTCTGTGGACTCCACTTTCATATTTCAGAGTTGAATAAATATTATTTCCTTTAATAGATGCTATAACTTCTTTTAAGCCTCCAGCATCGCTTCTTGAAATTGATATTAATTCAATTGTCCACTTTTTTTTATGACTTACCTTCTCATACATTTTAAAAAGATCAGAGGCAAACAAACTTGCTTCTAATCCTCCAGTTCCAGCTCTAATTTCTATAATTGCATTTTTTTTGTCCGCTTCATCTTTTGGTAATAAAAATAGTTTTAATTTCTTCTCATTAGACTCATATTGAGATTGTAATTCTAACAATTCTGTCTCAGCCAAAATTTTTAGCTCTTCATCACCAGAACTATCCTGCAAAATTCTCTCTAATTCCTTTTTATCATTTTCATAAGAAATATATTTTTTGGCATTTTCTATAATTTCATTAACATCTGAATATTCTTTAGATTTTTCTGCGAAGAGTTTTTTGTCTAAATTTCCAGATGACAAATCTTTTTCTAGTCTAGAGTGTTTTGATATCAACTCTTCAATTGTTTTTGTCGGAATCATGATTTTTTTTCTAATTCAGTAACTTTTTTCTCAACTTCTGAAACGACTTTATTAATAATATCTTCAGTCAAAATTTTTTCGCTTTGAACACCTGATAAATAAAGCATATTGTTACCTTTTCCACCACCCGTAATCCCAATATCTGTCAAAGCCGCCTCACCTGGACCATTAACAACACATCCAATAATTGATAATGTAATGGGAGTTTTAATATGAGACAGTCTATCTTCTAAGGCTTTTACAGTATCAATTACTTGAAAGCCTTGTCTTGCGCAAGATGGACAAGATATAATTTTAACTCCTCTATTTCTTAAACCTAATGACTTTAATATTTCATTACCTACTTTTATTTCTTGTGGTGGATCATCTGATAAAGAAATTCTTATTGTGTCCCCAATTCCATCTAAAAGTAATGATCCTAGACCTATAGAGGATTTTACGCTTCCTGACATAAAACTTCCTGCTTCAGTTATTCCAAGATGTAAAGGATAATCCATAACTTTTGAAAGTTGACGGTATGCAGCTATAGATAAGAATACGTCAGATGACTTCACACTTACCTTAAAGTTAAAAAAATCTTGATCTTCTAAAATCTTCATATTTCTAAGTGCACTTTCAACTAAAGCTTCGGGACATGGTTCTTTAAATTTTTCTAAAATATCTTTCTCTAAAGATCCGGCATTAACTCCTATTCTAACTGAGCAATTATTATTTTTTGCTGCGCTCAAAATTTCATGAATTTTTATTTTATCACCTATGTTTCCTGGATTTATTCTCAAACATTTTGCTCCATTTTCTGCAGCCTCAATTGCTCTTTTATAATGAAAATGAATATCGGCAACAATTGGTATTGTTACATGATTAACTATTTCTCTAAGCGCAGAAGTAGAGTCTTTATCTGGACAAGAAACTCTAACTATATCAGCTCCTTCTTTAGTAATATCATTTATTTGATTAATTGTAGCCTTAATGTTTGTAGTTAAAGTATTAGTCATAGATTGAACAGAGATAGGATTATCTCCACCTATTTTTACATCACCAACATTAATTACTTTGGTTTTTCTTCTTTTAATATCTCTGAAAGGTCTAACACTCATTTTTAATCTAATTTAAATTCTTTATGCAAAACAGCTACTGCTTTTTTTACCTGTTTAGCAGAAATTAATACCGAAATTTTAATTTCAGAAGTTGAAATTACTAAAATATTTATTTTTTTTGAAGCTAAAGCCTGAAACATTCTATAAGTGATGCCTGGTGTTGAAATCATTCCCACTCCAATTATTGAAACCTTTGAAACATCTTTGTCAAAAGATAGTTTTTTATAAGATAATTTTTTATTTTGTTTAATTATTTTTTCAGTTTTTTTTAAATCTTCAGATTTAATGGTAAATGTTAAATCTGTTTCTTTACCATTTAAAGAAATATTTTGAACAACCATATCCACATTAATTAAATTTTTTGATAATGGTTTAAAAATAGAGGCAGCAATACCTGGTCTATCCTTTACTCCTACAATTGTAATTTTAGCATCATTCTTTGTTGATGAAATTCCAGTAATAATTTGATTACTGAAAGTTTTACTGGAGCCAGTAATTAATGTCCCTGATTTATTTATAAATGAAGATTTAACTTGGATATCAATATTGTTCAATTTAGCGTCTTGCACGGAAGTCGGTTGCATTACCTTTGATCCTAATGATGCCATTTCTAGCATCTCATCATAAGAAATCTTTTTAATTTTTTTAGCATTTTTGTATTGTCTAGGATCTGTTGTATAAACTCCATCAACATCAGTATAAATTATACATTCGTCTGCTTTTATGTATCTAGCTAACATTATTGCTGTAGCATCTGATCCACTTCTGCCAATAGTAGTTAGTCTGAATTTATTATTAACACCTTGGAAACCTGTAATAATTGGAATACCTCCACTTTTCAAATAATCATTTAAATTTTTAACAATTACTCGATTTATCCTTGCGCCTGAGTGTGGTCCCTCTGATATTATAGGTATCTGCCAGGACATCCAAGATCTAGATTTAAATCCAATGTGATTTAATCTTCCTGCAATTAAAGCACAAGAAGCTTGTTCGCCAGTGGATAGTAGAGTGTCATATTCTGCTTTTTCAAAGTTATTACTTACTAATTTAGATTTATTTATGAGGTCATTTGTGACACCACTCATAGCAGATGAAATTACCAAAACTTTGGTTTTTTTCTTTTTGTAATTTGCAATAATCTTACAAACCTTTTTGATCCTATCAATGTTTCCTACTGAAGTTCCACCAAATTTTAATACTAGGGTTTTCATAAATCTGATTTAGTTATTTTAGTTTAATTTATATTTGATAAAGTACATCTTAATTGTTATGTCAACTAATTATCTATCATGAGTAGTGCAAATAAAAAAGAAATAGAAAAATTTTCAAAAATAGCCAATGAGTGGTGGGATCCAAAGGGAAAATTTAAACCTCTTCATAAATTTAATCCGATTCGAATTAAATATATAAAAGAAAATATAGTTAATAATTTCAATCTAAAAAATAAAATAAAACCATTAGATAAAATAGATATTTTGGATATTGGTTGTGGAGGAGGTTTGCTGTCAGAACCTATGCAAAAATTGGGAGCTAACGTCACAGGCATAGATGCTTCAATCAAAAATATTAATATCGCAAAACTACATGCAAAAAAAAATAAACTTAATATTAAATATTTATGTTCAACTCCTGAGGAATTAAAGAATAATAAAAAATTTGATGTAATTTTAAATATGGAAATAGTTGAACATGTTGATAATGTTCAATTTTTTTTAAAATCTTGCTCAAAACTTTTAAAAAAAAATGGACTAATGTTTATTGCAACTATTAACAAAACTTTAAAATCATATATGTTTGCAATTGTTGGTGCTGAATATTTTTTAAGATGGCTACCAATTGGAACTCATGAGTGGGAAAAATTTATAAAACCACAAGATCTTAAAAATATTTTAAAAAATAATAATTTAGTTTTAAGTAAATTAGATGGAATGCACTTCAATATATTTAAAGATGAGTGGAATATTTCAAAAGATACATCAGTAAATTATATTGAAAAATTTATTAAAAATTAATTATCTTTATCATCTATCCAGGGTATCATTTGTATATCAATCCCCTCTTCTTTTAGCTCTTTGAGGTCTTGTTTAGATGCTTTTCCATAAACACCCTTTGTTTGTTTGTTTTTATTATAATGAATTGATCTAGCCTCATAAGCAAAATTTTCACCTACAAATTCTAAATTATTCTTAATAAATTTTTGATAATCTTTCATAATTTTTTTAACATTATCTATTTTTGTTTTATTTATATGATCTTTAGTTTTCTTTTTAATGCTAATTAATTGCGGGGCCATGATCGTTTTTTCAACTTTTTGAGAATTACAAATATGGCAAGCTAATAATCTTTTTTTTTTTAATTTTTCGTATTCTTTTGATGATGCAAACCAACTATCAAAAATATTCTTACATTCATTGCAAATTAGCTTATATTTAATCATAATTAGTTAGGTAATAATTTAAATAAGAATATCAATATTTATTAACTTCTATAATCAGAATTAATTTTAATATAATTATTTGTTAAATCCATTGTATAGGTAGTAAAATTTTTATCACCTGTGTAGATTTCTATATTTAAATCGATGTTTGCAGTCTTCATATAATTTGATATCATTTTTTCATCATAACTTTGATGTAACTTTCCATCCTGTATAACTTTTAAACTACCAAATTTTATAGATAATTTTTTTAAATTGATTTTTGGTCCTGCTTTACCTATCGCCATTATTACTCTTCCCCAATTAGGGTCTTCACCTGCTATAGCTGTTTTAACTAAAGGAGAATTAGCAACTGAAAAAGCAATTTTTTTTGCATCATTTTCATTTTTACATTTTTTTACGTTTATAGTAATGAACTTGGAAGCCCCTTCTCCATCTGCAACTATTCTTTTTGCTAGATTTAATAAAACACTATTTAAAGCACCATCAAAATTTTTAATTTTTTTATCATTGATACTTTTTATTGAAGAATTTTTAACTTTATTGGTTGCAAAAATTGTAACCATATCATTAGTACTTGTATCGCCATCACATGAGATTGCATTAAAAGTTGACGTAATATTCTTTTTTAATAATTTACCTAAAATATCATTTGACAAACTAGCATCAGTAAAAATATAACTA
>JACWEN010000017.1 GCA_014653455.1 Pelagibacterales bacterium SAG-MED46
AAACTTTTAGAGTCATTTATTGAAACTGGCCAAAAACCTGAATGGATGATTTTAACTGTGGTACCAGTTATTCCTCCAGAATTAAGACCATTAGTTCCATTAGATGGTGGAAGATTTGCAACATCAGACCTTAATGATCTTTACAGAAGAGTTATTAATAGAAATAACAGATTGAAAAGATTAATGGATCTGAAGGCTCCAGACATAATTGTGCGTAATGAAAAGCGTATGCTTCAAGAATCAGTAGATGCACTTTTTGACAATGGTAGAAGAGGAAGAGTTATTACAGGAACAGGCAAAAGACCTCTTAAATCATTAGCTGAAATGCTTAAAGGTAAACAAGGTAGATTTAGACAAAATCTATTAGGAAAAAGAGTTGATTACTCTGGTAGATCAGTAATCGTGGTTGGACCAGATTTAAAACTTCACGAATGTGGATTACCCAAAAAAATGGCTTTGGAATTGTTTAAACCATTTCTATATGCGAGATTAAATAAATTAGGCTTAGCTTCAACAATTAAACAAGCAAAAAAATTAGTTGAAAAAGAAACAAACGCAGTTTGGGATGCACTAGAATTAATTGTTAGAGAACATCCTGTGATATTAAATAGGGCTCCAACACTTCATAGATTAGGTGTTCAAGCTTTTGAACCAAAATTAATTGAAGGCGATGCAATTGAATTACACCCATTAACTTGTGCTGCATTTAATGCTGACTTTGATGGTGATCAAATGGCTGTTCATGTACCTTTGAGTTTAGAAGCACAATTAGAAGCAAGAATTTTAATGTTATCAACTAATAATATTTTATCTCCGTCAAACGGTAAGCCAATTATTGTACCAAGTCAGGATATGATCTTAGGAATTTATTATCTTTCGCAAGAACCTTTGACAGATAAACCAACGGGATATTTTACTGACGTTGATGCAATTGAATTTGCATTAGCTTCGGATCAAATAAAAGTACATAGTACAATCATTTCAAGAATCGAAACTGTAGATGACAATGGTAATAAGAAATTTGAAAAGTACACTTCAACAGCTGGAAGATTTTTATTGGCTAATTTGCTACCAAAAAATAGTAATATTAAATTTTCTTTAGTAGATAGGTTGTTACCTAAAAAAGTTGTATCAGAAATCATTGATGTAGTGTTCAGATTTTGTGGTCAAAAAACAACAGTTATATTTTGTGATAAACTTAAAGATTTAGGATTCAAACACGCATTTAAAGCAGGTATTTCTTTTGGTAAAGATGATCTTGTAATACCAGAAAACAAAACACAATTGATTGATGATACAAAAAAATTAATTGCTGATTATGAAACACAATATGCAGAAGGATTAATTACAAGAGGAGAAAAATACAACAAAGTAGTAGACGCTTGGTCAAAATGTACAGATAAAGTTGCAGGAGAGATGATGAAGGGTATTTCTGCTACAGAAAAAACCTCAGAGGGATTAAAAATTAATTCAGTATATATGATGGCAGATAGTGGTGCTAGAGGTTCAGCTGCTCAGATGAAACAGCTTGCGGGTATGAGAGGTCTAATTGCAAAACCTTCAGGTGAAATTATCGAAAGTCCAATTATCTCAAACTTTAAAGAAGGTTTAACTGCACTAGAATACTTCAATTCAACTCACGGTGCCAGAAAAGGTCTAGCTGATACAGCTCTTAAAACAGCAAGTTCAGGATATTTAACAAGAAGACTATGTGATGTTGCTCAAGATTTAACTATTACAAAAAAAGTTTGTGATTGTAAAAAACCAGGGTTTATTGAACTTTCAGAAATTTTAGAGGGTGGTAACATTGTAGTAAGTTTATCTGAAAGAGCGTTAGGAAGAATTACATTTGATGAAGTTAAACATCCGTTGACTGGTGAAGTTATAATTAAAAAAGAACAAATGATTGATGAAGCTACATGTGATCAAATTGATGCAGCAGGAGTTAAATCAATTAAAGTTTACTCAGTAATGACATGTGGCTCAAAAGAGGGAGTTTGTGCCACTTCTTACGGTAGAGATCTATCTAGAGGAAAAATGGTACATGTTGGTGAAGCAATTGGGATGATTTCTGCGCAATCAATTGGTGAACCAGGAACTCAATTAACGATGAGAACTTTCCACGTTGGTGGAACAGCATCAGTAAAACAAGATTCTCAAATCGTGAGTAAAAGTGAAGGAACGCTTAAAATTATAAACTCAAATATTTTAGAAGATTCTAAGAAAAATCTAATTGTAATGGGAAGAAATACGCAACTTTCTATTGAGGATGATAATGGTGTTCAAATAGCAGTTTACAAAGTTGCTTATGGATCAAAATTATTTTTTAATAATGGAGATAAGGTTAAAGCAAATACAAAGATTTGTGAATGGGATCCTTATACTACCCCAGTAATTGCTGAAAAAAGTGGTACAGCTAGTTTTGTTGATTTAATTGACGGAGTTTCAATTCAAGAAACTACAGATGATGCAACTGGTATTTCATCTAAATCAGTTATTGATTGGAGAGCTCAATCAAAAAGTACAGATCTGAAACCAAGAATTACTTTAAGAGATGAAAAAGGAAATGTAATTAAGAAAGCTGATGATAATGAAGCTAGATACTATCTAGTTCCAGACTCAATTCTTTCTATTAAAGATGGTCAAAAAGTTTATGCAGGAGATGTTATTGCTAGACTTCCTAAAGAAACTACAAAAACAAAAGATATTACTGGAGGTCTTCCAAGAGTAGCAGAGTTATTCGAAGCAAGAAAAGCAAAAGATAGCGCAATTATTGCTGAAAATGATGGACAAGTTATTTTTGGAAAAGAGGTTAGAGGCAAACAAAGAGTTTCTATTGTTCCTGAAGATGGAGCTGAACCCTCAAATTATTTAATACCCAAAGGTAAACATATAAACTTTAACCCAGGTGAAAAAATTCAAAAGGGTGAATACCTTTTAGATGGACAACCTCTACCTCATGATATTTTAAGGATCTTAGGAATTAAAGAACTTACAGAGTATTTTGTAAATCAAGTTCAAGAAGTTTATAGATTACAAGGTGTAATTATAAATGACAAACATATTGAAACTATTTTAAGACAAATGCTTAAAAAAGTTGAAGTTAAAGTATCAGGAGACTCATCTTATTTACCAGGTGAAGTTATTGATCGGATAAAATTTGATAACTCTAATGAAAAACTTATTGCTGAAGGCAAAAATCCAGCTGTTGGAGAAAGAGTTTTAATGGGTATTACTAAAGCATCACTACAAACTGAGTCATTTATTTCAGCAGCCTCATTCCAAGAAACAACAAGAGTTTTAACAGATGCTGCTATTAAGGGTAAAGTGGATCCGCTAAATGGCTTAAAAGAGAATGTTATTGTTGGTAGACTTGTTCCTGCCGGTACAGGAAATATTAAGAATAAGTGGAACAAAAAAGCACTTAAAGATGATAATATTTTCTTAGAAGAGCAAGATAAAATTGAAACATCAGAAGCGTCAGAAACCCAAGTAAATCAGTAAAAATATTACTTAATACTCAAAGTTTTAGTTTGACAAAGTCATATTAATAAGTAATTTGGCGATGTTTTTGGTTGGAATGTAGTACCTACTAATAGTACTAAACGCTGCCACAAAATAACCTGTCAGTTATTTTCACCTAAAAATAAATTAATTAATTTTAAAAATTTATGCCAACTATTAACCAGTTGTTAAGAAAAAAACGAATTAAACAAGCTTCAAGGAATAAAGTTCCAGCTTTACAAAAACAACCTTTAAAAAGAGGTGTGTGTGTAAAAGTGTATACAACTACTCCAAAAAAACCTAACTCCGCTCTAAGAAAAGTTGCAAGAGTTAGATTATCAAATGGTTTTGAGGTAACAGCTTATATACCTGGTGAAGGTCATAATCTTCAAGAACACTCTGTGGTTTTAATTAGAGGTGGAAGAGTAAAAGATTTACCTGGTGTTCGATACCACATATTAAGAGGGAATTTGGATACTCAAGGCGTAGCGAATAGAAAAAAAAGAAGATCTTTATACGGGACTAAAAAAGGTAAATAATGTCTAGAAAAAAAACACAACCAAAAAAAAATGTAGTTCCAGATCCTAAATTTAATTCAACAATAATCCCAAAACTAATTAATAATATTATGTATGACGGTAAACGAGGTATTGCTGCAAAAATAGTTTATGATGCTATTGATAAAATTAAAACTAAATCAAAAGATGAGCCTATTAATATTTTTAACGAAGCCATCAATAATATTAAGCCTACAGTAGAAGTAAGATCAAGAAGAGTAGGTGGTGCAACTTACCAAGTTCCAGTTGAAGTTAAGAGTAAAAGAGCACAAGCTTTGGCTATTAGATGGTTAGTAGATTCTGCTAGAAAAAGAAAAGACAAACATATGTCAGATAAAATTTTCAACGAACTTTTTGATGCTTACGAAAAAAAAGGCGCTGCAGTTAAAAAAAGAGAGGATGTTCACAAAATGGCAGAGTCGAATAAAGCTTTCGCTCATTTTAGGTGGTAAAAAATTATGGCTAGAACTCATACTTTAGAAAAATATAGAAATATTGGGATCATGGCCCACATTGATGCTGGTAAAACGACAACCACTGAAAGAGTATTATATTATACTGGTAAAAGTCATAAAATTGGTGAAGTACATGATGGTGCTGCAACAATGGATTGGATGGAACAAGAACAAGAAAGAGGAATAACAATCACCTCTGCTGCTACGACTTGTTTTTGGAATGATCATAGAATTAATATCATTGATACTCCAGGTCATGTAGATTTTACTATTGAAGTTGAAAGATCTCTAAAAGTTTTAGATGGAGCTGTTGCTGTTTTTGACGGTGTAGCTGGTGTCGAACCTCAATCTGAAACTGTATGGCGACAAGCAGATAAATATAAAGTTCCTCGAATTTGTTTTGTTAATAAGCTAGATAGAACTGGAGCTGATTTTTTTAGATGTGTAGACATGATTAGAGATAGGTTAGGTGCTAAACCACTTGTAATTCAAGTTCCAATTGGTGTGGAATCTTCCTTGTCCGGTGTGGTTGACTTAGTTAAAATGAAAGCTCAAGTATGGAAAAATGAAGCACTTGGTGCTGAGTGGGAATATAAAGATATCCCTGATGATTTAAAAGAAATTTCTGAAAAATACAGAACTGAATTAGTTGAAACAGCAGTTGAACAAGATGAAAAATTAATGGAATCTTACTTAAATGGAGATGAGATTAAAGAAGAAGATTTAATTAAATGTATTAGAAAAGGAACTTTAAATTTTAGTTTTGTTCCAATTTTAACAGGTTCAGCTTTTAAAAACAAAGGTGTTCAACCTCTTCTTGATGCTGTTATAAATTATTTACCAAGTCCAATAGATATTGGATCAATTAAAGGAACAAAACCAAGCTCAGAAGAAGAAATTGAAATGAAGTTTGAGGATGGAGCTGGTTTCTCTGCATTAGCCTTTAAAGTTGCTAATGATCCATTTGTAGGTTCTTTAACTTTTATTAGAATATATTCTGGTACAATTAAAACTGGAACAGGCATTTATAATTCATCTAAGGAAAAAGAAGAAAGAGTTGGAAGAATGCTGTTAATGCATGCAAACTCTAGAGAGGATATTAAAGAAGCTAATGCGGGTGATATTGTTGCATTAGCAGGATTAAAATACACTATAACAGGACACACATTATGTGATGAACAAAAACCTGTTTTATTGGAACCTATGGAATTCCCTGACCCTGTTATTGAAATTGCAGTAGAACCAAAAACAAAAGCTGACCAAGAAAAAATGGGTGAAGCATTAGGTAGATTAGCAAAAGAAGATCCGTCATTTAGAGTAACTTCAGATGAGGAGTCAGGCCAAACAATTATTAAAGGCATGGGAGAGTTACACTTAGATATTATTGTAGATAGAATGAAAAGAGAATTCAAAGTTGAAGCAAATGTAGGAGCTCCACAAGTTGCTTACAGGGAAACTATAGAGACTGCTTCAGAAGTAGAATATACGCACAAAAAACAGAGTGGTGGTGCAGGTCAATTTGCTAAAGTTAAATTATTAGTTGAACCACAAGATCCTGGTAAAGGAAGGGAAGTTGAAAGTAAAATTAAAGGTGGAGCTATTCCAAAAGAATTTATTCCTGGCGTTGAAAAGGGTATTGAAACAGTATCCGATGGAGGAATTCTAGCAGGATTCCCAATGATAGATTATAAGGTAACGATACTAGATGGACTTCATCATGATGTTGACTCTAGTGTGTTAGCATTTGAATTAGCAAGTAGAGCTTGTTTTAAAGAGGCATGTACTAAAGGTGGTTTAAAACTTTTAGAGCCAGTGATGAGGGTAGAAGTGGTAACACCTGAAGATTACATGGGAGATGTAATTGGTGATCTAAACAGTAGAAGAGGGCAGATTAGCACTCAAGAACAAAGAGGTAACGCCACAGTGATTACTGCAATGGTTCCTTTAGCTAATATGTTTGGATACATCAATAATTTAAGATCTATGTCTCAAGGTAGAGCACAATATTCAATGTTTTTTGATCATTATTCGAAAGTTCCTCAAAATGTTCAAGATGAAGTAACTAAAAAAATTGCAGGATAATTATGGAAAAGCAAAATATTAGGATTAAACTTAGAGCTTACGACAATAAAATTTTAGATGCTTCGACAGAAGAAATTGTTAATACTGTTAAAAGAACTGGAGCAACAATAAAAGGTCCGATTCCATTACCAACAAGAATTGAAAGGTATACAGTTCTAAGATCACCACATATTGATAAGAAAAGTAGAGAACAATTTGAGTCAAGAACACATAAAAGATTAATAGATATTATAGAACCGACACCACAAACAGTTGAGGCACTAATGAAACTCGATTTAGCTTCAGGAGTTGACGTGGAGATTAAAATTTAATTATGACTGAAATAGCTTTAATTGGAAAAAAAATTGGAATGACTCGGGAGTTTTATAAAACTGGTCAAATAGTACCAGTAACTGTTCTTAAAGTTGAAAAAGCAAGAGTTATTCAAGTTATTGATGAGGATAAAAGAGGATATAAGGCTGTTCAGCTTGGTTATGGAAAAATAAAAAATTCAAAATTAACAAAAGCAATGAAGGGTTTTTATGCAAAAAAAAATACTGAAGCTAAAAAGAAACTAAAAGAATTTAGAGTTAAAGATACTGAAGCATATAAAGAAGGCAATGAATTTGGCCTTGAAATATTTAAAGATACAAAGTTTGTTGACACAAGATCAAAAACTATAGGTAAAGGTTTTGCTGGGGTAATGAAAAGATGGAATTTTGGTGGACTAAGAGCCAGTCACGGTGTGTCAGTTTCCCATAGAGCTCATGGTTCAACGGGACACAGTCAAGATCCTGGAAAAGTTTTTAAAGGAAAAAAAATGGCTGGTCATATGGGTGATAGGTCAAGAACTATGCTAAATATTGAAATTATCAAAACAGATTTAGAAAATGAACTTTTATATCTCAAAGGTTCAATTCCAGGATCAAAAAATACAGAAGTAGCAATTAGACAGTCTGTAAAAAACATTAATAAAATGACAATATCAGAAAAAATTGCAGCTGCTGAACAAGCAAAAAAAACACCTGATAAAAAGAAAAAATAATGAAATTAGAAAAACTAAGTATTGATGGAAAAAAAGACACTATTGAGGTGTTAGATAAAATTTTTTCAGCAAAGATTAATAATAAGTTAGTTAGTAGTGTACTTTACAAGACTAACGCTAATTACAAAGGAAGGCATGCTAAAACTAAACAGCAGAACGAAGTTAGTGGCCCAACATCTAAAATTTATGCTCAAAAAGGAACGGGTGGTGCTAGACACGCTAGTAGAAAAGCACCTATTTTTGTTGGTGGTGGTATTGCACATGGTCCAAAAGGCGAGCTTGCTTATAAGAAAAGAAAATTAAACAAAAATGAGAAAAAATTAAGTGTTGCATCTCTAATTACTGAAAAAAATATTAATAAAAATTTATTAATATTAAATGATTTTAATTCTGAAATTAAAAAAACTAAAGAAATGAACGCTATAATTAATAAATTAGAAATTACAAATTCGCTAATTATTTTAGATAAGGCTTCAAAAGAAAAAATTGAAAAATCAGCAAGAAACATCCCTAACGTTAAGGTTACAGATGTTAATCATTTTAGCTCTTACGATATCATAAAATTTAAAAAAGTGGTTTTTACTGAAAGTTCAGTGAAAGAGTTAGAAAAGAGGTATTCTTAATATGGATAAGATACATCTATACGATAAAATTTTATCTCCAATGGTTACTGAAAAATCAACTAACTTGTCTGAGCAAAATAAGATAGTCTTTAAAGTACCAAATAGTGCAAACAAAGTTAATTTAAAAAAGAATATTGAAAAAATTTTTAAAGTAAACGTAACAAAAATTAATATAATAAATAAACAAAATAGAACAAAAGTTACCAGAGGAAAAAAAGTAAAAGTTTCGGGATTTAAAAAAGCAATAATAACATTAAAAAAAGGTCAAAGTATTGATCTAACTACAGGTATTTAATAAATGGCACTAAAAACTTTTAAACCTTATACAAAATCTACAAGAGGAACCATCTTAGTCGATAGAACTGGCTTATGGAAAGGTAAACCTTTCAAATCACTTGTCTCTCCTAAAAATTCAATGAAAGGTAGAAATAACAATGGTCACATTACATCAATTAATAGAGCAGGTGGTCATAAAAAAATGTACAGACATGTAGATTTCTACCGTAAAAAATTTAATATGGAAGCAACAGTAGAAAGAATTGAATACGATCCAAATAGATCATGTTATATCATGTTGGTTAAATTTGAGGACGGTTCTCACGCATATTATTTAGCTCCACAAAAAATTAAAGCAGGTGATAAAATAGAAAGTGGATCTAAAAAAGAGATCAAAGTGGGAAATTGTATGCCACTTCAAGATATTCCAGTTGGAATAAATATTCACAATGTTGAAATTCAGCCTGGCGGAGGTGGAAAAATCGCTAGATCAGCTGGATCATCAGTTACTATTAGTGGTTTAGATGGAAATTATAGTTTAATTAAATTAGCTTCCGGTGAAGTTAGAAAAATAGACTCTAGAGCATTAGCTACAATCGGAACATTGAGCAATCCTGACCAAAAGAATATTAAAATTGGTAAAGCTGGAAGATCAAGATGGCTTGGAAGAAGACCACATACTAGAGGTGTAGTCAAAAACCCAGTTGATCACCCTCATGGAGGGGGAGAAGGTAAATCTGCTGGTGGTAGACATCCAGTTTCTCCAACAGGTCAATCTGCTAAAGGATTAAAAACTAGAGATAATAAACGAACTGATAAATTTATTATTAAGAGAAGAAACAAAAGGAAGGATACTAAATAATGGCTAGAGCAGTATGGAAGGGACCTTTTGTTGAAGAAAGCTTAATGAAAAAAGTTGATAAATATAAAGAAGATCCAAAAAAAATACCGATAAAAACTTGGTCAAGAAAATCGACTATTTTACCAGATTTTGTTGGTGTGAGTTTTCAAATATACAATGGTAAAAAATTTATCCCAATAACTATTTCTGAAGATATGGTTGGACACAAGTTAGGAGAATTTTCTCCAACAAGAACTTTTTATGGTCATACTCCAGCAGATAAAAAAGCTAAACCTGCAACAACAGATAAAAAATAATTATGAACAAGACAAAGAAAAAAAATAGAAAAAAAGTTGATACAGTTAAATCTGTGAACAATAGTATTAGAACAAGTGTTCGAAAACTTAATCCTATTTTAAAAAGTATAGTTGGAAAAAAAGTTGATGTTGCTATCAGAGATTTACAGTTTTCTGCTAAAAGAATAACTAAAGACATTAGAAAAACAATAAGTTCAGCTGTAGCTAATGCTGAAAATAATTTTCAATACGATATAGATAATTTGATTGTAAAAGAGGCTTATTGTGGAAAAAAAATTGTTATGAAAAGATTTAGACCTAGAGCAAAGGGAAGAGCATCACCCATTTTAAAACCTTGGTCAACAGTAACTATAATATTATCAGAAGTTAAACAGATGGAGAGTCATGGGACAAAAAGTTAATCCTGTAGGTTTTAGATTGGGTATCAATAGAGGATGGGACTCTGTTTGGTATGCTAAAAAAAAAGATTTTGGAAATTATTTAATCGAAGATTTTAAAATTAGAGAATATATTAAGAAAAATGTAATTAATTCAGGTGTATCAAAGGTAATGATCGAAAGAACTTCAAATAAATGTTATGTAACAATTTATACTTCCAGACCAGGATTTGTTATTGGTAAAAAAGGAAGTGATATTGATAAAATAAAAAATAATTTATCTAAATTTACAACAAATGAAGTAGCCCTAAATATTAAAGAGGTAAAAAAACCTGAAACTAATGCATATTTAGTGGGAGAAAATATTGCTCAACAATTAGTGAAAAGAATATCATACAGAAGGGCAATGAAAAGAGCTATGCAATCATGTATTAGATTGGGAGCAAAAGGGATTAAAGTTTCTGTGAGTGGAAGACTTGGAGGAAATGAAATAGCAAGAACTGAATGGTTGAGAGATGGAAGCATACCATCACATACTTTAAGAGCTGATATAGATTATGCTGAAGCAGAAGCACTTACTACATATGGAATTATTGGTATTAAAGTTTGGATATATAAGGGAGAAGTTTTCGCTAGGGAATTCAGCCAAGAAACAAATAAAGCAAAATTGAATGAGGGTAAAGAATAATGCTTCAACCTGTTAGAACAAAATGGAGAAAAGCCCATAAAGGCAGGATACATGGAACTGCAACACGTGCTAGTTCAATTAATTACGGAGCTTATGCCTTAAAAGCTTTACAACCTGAAAGAATTACAGGTAAACAAATCGAAGCAGCAAGAGTAGCTTTAACGAGACACATGAAGAGACAAGGAAGAGTATGGACCAGAATTTTTCCAAATATTCCAGTTTCAAAAAAACCAATTGAAGTTAGAATGGGCAAAGGTAAAGGTTCTCCTGAATATTTTGCTTGCAGAGTAAAACCAGGTAGAATTTTATTTGAAGTTGATGGTGTATCTGAACAAATAGCTAAAGAAGCGCTATATAAAGCTTCAGCTAAATTACCAATTAAAACAAAAACAATAAAGAGATTTACTTAATGAAAAAAAAAGAAATAAAAAAATTATCAAAAGATGAAGTTATGAAAAATATTGATAAATTAAAAAAAGATTTATTTAATTTTAGATTTCAAAAAATAAATTCACAAGTTACAAATCCAGCAAAAATAGGAGAGACAAAAAAGACTATAGCAAGGTTAAAAACAATATTAAAAGGAAAAGTAAATGCCTAAAAAAATATTATCAGGTGTAGTAATCAGCGATAAACCTAATAAAACAATTACAGTTATGGTTGAAAGAAAATATTCACATCCTGTTTTAAAAAAAGTTATTAAAATAAGAAAAAATTATAATGCTCATGATGAAAACAATAAATATAAAACTGGTGATAAGGTATCGATTATAGAAAGTAAGCCTTTTTCTAAGAATAAAAAATTTCAAGTTATGGAGAATAATAAGTAATGATTGGTGTACAAACAGAACTTCTAGTAGCCGATAATACTGGAGCTAAAAGAATAGAATGTATTAAAGTTCTTGGTGGATCTAAAAGAAGATATGCAAGTATAGGAGACACTATAGTCATAGCTGTTAAAGAAGCAATTCCTAAAGGCAAGGTTAAAAAAGGAACAGTTCATAAAGCTGTTGTAGTTAGAGTTAAAAAGGGAATTCACAGAAATGATGGATCTAAAGTTAAATTTGATAATAATGCTGCTGTTCTTGTAGACGACAAAGGAGAACCAGTTGGAACAAGAATATTTGGACCAGTTACAAGAGAGCTTAGAAGCAGAGGGCAAATGAAAATAATTTCACTGGCACCAGAGGTTTTATAATGATGATTAAAAAAGGTCTAAAAGTAAGAGTTTTAGTTGGAAAAGATAAAAAAAAAGAAGGTGAAGTTATTGAAATTGATAGAGCCAACAATAGGGCTAAAGTTAAAGAAATAAATATGGTTAAAAAACATGTTAAAACTACAAAAGAAAAAAAAGGTGGAATTATATCAAAAGAGAGTTTTATTCATTTTTCAAATTTAAAACTAATAGACGAAAAAGTATTAAAAAAAACAGAGGCTAAAAAATAATGACACCTAGACTAAAAGAAATATTCATGTAAGTGTCGTACCTCTTAAGAATAGTGGCTAGTTCGTCGTCTAATCTATTTTCTAATACTTTTCTTTTTTTAATTCTTTGTATGATCGTATCTTTATTTACGTTTAAAAAAAAAATATGGTCTATGGTTTGGTTAGAACTAACTAATAATGAATTCAAACTTTTAGCCTGACTTATTGATCTAGGATATCCATCAAATATAAATTTGTTTTTTTTTTCAGGATCAAATACAAGTTTTTCAATAAGTGTGTTAACTATTTTGTCGCTTACAAATTTACCCTCATTCATGTCATTAATAATATGCTTGCCTATATCTGTATTTTTCTTGATTTCATCTCTTAAAATATCACCAGTAGATATTTGAAACGCACTTAGTTTTTTTACTAAGTATTTAGATTGAGTGCCTTTACCTGCGCCAGGAGGCCCAAATAAAATAATATTCACTTACTTACCAAATTTTGTTTTCTTGATTAATTGCTCATACTGTGAACTCATTAATCTTGTTTGAATTTGTGTCACTGTATCAATAGCAACTACTACAACAATTAAAATTGAAGCACCACCTAAATAAAATGGTATTGGATAATTAGCAATTAAAAATTCTGGCATTAAGCAAACAAGAGTTAAATATAATGCTCCGATAGTTGTTAATTTTAATGAAATATTTTCAATATATAAAGCTGTACTTTCTCCTGGTCTTATACCAGGAACAAAACCACCGTACTTTCTAAGATTATCAGCTGTTTCTGTTGGATTGAAAGTAATAGATGTATAAAAAAAGGTAAAAAATATTATTCCTGAAGCATATAGTAGCATATAAAGAGGTTGGCCCTGCGTGAAATAAGAGCTTAGATTTAAAAATGTTTCATTGTTTGAAAATGAAAAATTAGAAAAAGTTACAGGTAGTAACAAAAGAGCTGAAGCAAAAATAGCTGGAATAACACCTGCTTGGTTTATTTTTAATGGCAAATGAGAGGACTCTCCTCCATACATTTTATTACCCATTTGTCTTTTTGGATAATTAATTAGTATTTTTCTCAAAGCTCTTTCCATAAAAACTACAAATAGAATAGTTACAATTAACAGAATAAATATTGCTAAAATCATAAATGTTGATACTGCACCTGTACGACCAAGTTCGAAAGTTGTGACTAATGCTCTTGGAATTTCCGCTACTATACCAGCGAAAATTATAAGTGATATACCATTTCCAATACCCCTTTGAGTTATTTGTTCACCAAGCCACATTAAAAACATTGTTCCAGCAACGATAGTAGTAACTGTTGTAATTTTAAAAAATGCACCAGGGTTTATAACTAAATCAGCCGAAGATTCTAATCCAACAGAAAGACCATAACCTTGAACTGTTGCTAGCAAAACTGTTCCGTACCTAGTAATCTGGGTAATTTTTGCTCTACCGGTTTCGCCTTGTGCTTTTAAATTCTTAAAATAATCAGAAACTCCTGTTAATAATTGAACTATGATTGCTGAGGAAATATAAGGCATTATACCCAGTGCAAAAATAGCCATCCTACTAACAGCTCCTCCTGCAAAAACATTGAACATACCTAGCAAGCCTTTTTGATTGCCCTCCATCATAATTTTAAGTTGTTCTGGATCTATTCCTGGTAATGGAACAAATGTGCCAAATCTGTAAACTGCAAGAATAAAAATTGTAAATATTATCCTATTTCTTAAATCATTTGTTGGTGATGCACTCATTGAAATATATTATTTTTTCAATTGAATAGATCCGCCAATTTTTTCTAGCTTTTCTATTGCAGATTTGGAAGCTAAATCAGCTTCTATATTGATTTTATTTTTTACTTCGCCTGACCCTAAAATTTTAAGCTTGTTAGTATTTCTATTTATTAATTTTAGTTTTTTTAATAATTCAGAATTTAAAATTTCATTAGGATTAATGCTTTTTTTATCTATATATGATTGTATTTTTTCAAGGTTTAGAATGGCAATATTATCTTTTGAAATAGAGTTAAATCCTCTTTTTGGCAGTCTTCTGTATAATGGCATTTGACCACCTTCAAAACTTTTTATAGCAACACCAGATCTAGACTTTTGACCCTTAACTCCCCTGCCAGAAGTTTTGCCTTTACCAGATCCTATACCACGACCAACTCTCATTTTGGATTTATTAATTTTGTTTTTAGTGTTTAAAGTAATCATTATCCTCTTTTTTCTATTATTTCAGATATCTTTTTGTTTCTGATTGCTGAAATTTGTTTCGGTGAATTTTGCTTTAATAATGCTTTCATTGTAGCTCTAATTACGTTGTGTGCATTAGAAGTACCCATTGATTTAGCAACAATATCCTTAACACCTAATACTTCACATACAGCTCTAACAGGGCCTCCAGCTATAATACCAGTACCTTTTGATGCTGCTCTTAAAACAATTCTGCCAGATCCATCTTTAGCTTTTACATCATGATGTATCGTTCTACCCTCTCTTAAAGGAATGTGAGTAAGTTTTCTTCTAGCCATTTCGTTAGCTTTTTTAATTGCATCAGGTACCTGTTTAGCTTTTGCATGAGCTATACCGATTTTTCCAGCCTGATTACCTACTACAACTAAAGCTGAAAAACCAAATCTTCTACCACCTTTAACAACTTTGGTTATTCTATTTATATGAACTAACTTTTCTAAAATGTCATCATTTTTTTTATCTTTAAAATTTTCCATATTTAAAATTCCATTCCATTCTCACGTAAAGTTTCAGCAAAAACTTTTACTCTTCCATGATATCTATAAACACCTCTATCAAAAAAAATTTTTGTAATTTTTTTTTCTTGAGCTTTTTTTGCAAGGTCAAAAGCAACTTTTTTTGATAATTCTGTTTTGTTGACTTTATCTCCACTTTTTATGTCCTTATCAATAGAAGACGAAGATAATAAAGTTACTTTTTTGATATCGTCAATTATTTGTGCAGATATATTTTTTGATGATCTTGAAATACTCAATCTAAATCTATCTCTTGGAGCAACTTTTTTTACTTTGTTACTAACTCTATATCTTTTTCTACTTCTAGTATTTAGTTTCATTATTTTTTCTTTCCTTCTTTTTTAAGAATATATTGACCTTTTTCTCTTACTCCTTTGCCTTTATATGGCTCGATTTTTCTAAATGTCTTAATTTTTGAAGCTACAGATCCAACTAATTGTTTATCTGGCCCACTTATTTTTAGAGTAGTTTGTTTTTCAACAACAATTTTTATTCCCTCTGGAATATCAAAATTAATATCATGACTATAACCTAGCTGTAAATTTAATTGATTTCCTTTTAATGCAGCTCTGTAACCTACTCCAACAAGTTCTAAGGTTTTTTCGTAACCAGTGCTTGATCCTAGGACAGCATTATTAATTAAACTTCTATTCATTCCCCATAATCTTTTAGAATTTTGATTTATTTCTTTAGGTTTAATTGAAATTTCTTTACCTTCTTTAATATCAAGATTGAACATTTCTAAATCTATATCTACTGATTTTTTTCCTAATGGTCCTTCAATATTTATAATATTTCCAGCTAAAGCAACTTTAACTTTTTCCGGAATTGTAATATTTATTTTACCTATTTTAGACATTAAAATACCTTACAAATTATTTCGCCACCAACTTTTTGCTTTCTAGCATCTATATCAGTCATAACACCCTTTGGTGTTGAGATTATAGCAATACCAAGTCCATTATTTATTTTCGGTAATCCTTCTGCGCTAGAAAAAATTCTTCTACCTGGTTTTGATACACGTTCAAATGCACTAATAACAGGATTTCCAGAATAATATTTTAATTCAAGAGATAAAATTGGTTTTTTATCTTTATCATTAATCTTAAAATCTTTTATAAATCCTTCATTTTTGAGGATATCGGCTATTTTTGTTTTAAAGTTTGACGAAGGTAGTTCTACTTTTTTATGATATCTAGCTTGAGCATTCTTTACTCTTGCTATCATATCTCCTATTGGGTCACTTAAACTCATATCTTTCCTTTCTACCAGCTAGATTTAACTAATCCAGGTATCTTTCCTTGTAATCCTAATTGTCTCAAAGCAATTCTTGAAATTTTTAGTTTTCTATATACACCGTGTGGTCTACCTGTTATCTCACATCTATTCATAACTCTAATTTTTGCAGAATTTCTTGGCAACTTAGATAATTTTTGTTGTGCTTTAAATCTTTCTTCTAAAGAAAGCTTTTTGTCCATTACAACTTTCTTTAATGACAATCTTTTCTTGTATAGTTTATTAGAAAGTTTTATTCTATTTTTATTTTTATTTACCGCACTTAGTTTAGCCATATTAGTTGTCTCCTTTTCTTATAAGCGGGAAATTCAATTTTTCTAATAAAGCAAAACTATGATCTTTATTTAGAGATTTAATCACTATAACTATATCTAAACCTCTCACTTTATCTGCTCTATCAAAACTAACCTCAGGAAAAATAATATGTTCTTTAATTCCAAAAGTATAATTTCCAAATTTATCAAAACCTTTTGGTGATAAACCTCTAAAATCTTTTATTCTTGGTAAGGCAATATTAACTAACCTATCTAAGAATTCATACATCTTATTTTTTCTTAAAGTGACTTTTAATCCAGCATTTGAACCTTTTCTTGTTTTAAAATTTGCTACTGATTTTTTAAATTTAGTTATTACAGGATGTTGTCCAGTAATTTTCGCCATATCTTCCTCACAAGACTTTAGTATTTTAGAGTCTGCGCCGTCTAAACCTAAGCCCATATTTAGAACAACTTTTTCAATTCTTGGTGTCATATAAATATTTTTGAGCCCAAGTGAGTCTTTTAGAGCTGGTTGAATTTCTTTATTGAATATTTCTTTTAGTCTAGGTGTCATTATTTTTTAGCCTCTGTTTTTTTTTAATACTTTTTCGTCTATTAG
>JACWEN010000018.1 GCA_014653455.1 Pelagibacterales bacterium SAG-MED46
AAGAATCTTTACTCATTATCAGAATCACAAGTTTTAGCAATTTTAGAATTAAGACTTCAAAAACTAACAGCTCTTGGTATAAATGAAATTGAACTTGAAATTAAGAAACTTGCCGAATTAATAGCTAAATATAAGAAAATTATTTCTTCTAAAAAAGAACTTTTAAAGGTTATTAGTCAAGAACTTAAAAATATTAAAGAAAAGTTTGCTGTCCCAAGAAGAACTAAAATTATTGATGCAGTATTAAATTATGACATAGAAGAAACAATTCTAAAACAATCAGTAATTATAACTGTTACTTTGCAAGGCTACATTAAAAGAGGTTCTTTAGACGGTGTTAAACAACAAAAAAGAGGTGGTAAAGGTAAATCAGGCATAACAACAAGAGATCAAGACTCTGTAATTCAAACTTTATCTGTCAACACTCATACTTCAGTTTTGTTTTTTTCGACTGAGGGTTTAGTCTATAAAGTTAAAGCATGGAAGATTCCTGAAGGATCATCATCTTCTAAAGGTAAGTCTCTTTTTAATATTCTTCCTTTAAAAAGCCATCAAGCAATTAGTTCAATTATGCCAATGCCAGAAGACGAAACAGATTCAAAAAATTATCAAATTATTTTTGCGACAGCACAAGGCAAAGTAAGAAAAAACATTTTAGATGATTTTTCCTCAATTAATGCATCAGGAAAAATTGCTATGAAACTTGATAATAACGACAAAATTGTTGGTGTAAAAATCTGTCTAGATGATCAAGATGTAATTTTGAGTACTAAATTTGGCAAGTGCATTAGATTTGAAGCCAAAAAATTGAGAGTTTTTAAAGGAAGATCATCAAAAGGAATTAAGGGTATTGAGTTAGCTCAAAATGATCAAATAGTGTCTTTATCTGTTATTAACAATGATAGAATAAAAAAAAATGATAAAAAATCAAAAGATGAAAAATCTGAATTAAAAGCTAAGGAAAAATTTGTTTTATCAATTAGTGAAAATGGATACGGGAAAAAAACATCTCATTTTGATTACAGAGTGACTAATCGTGGAGGTAAGGGCATTATTGGTATTATAAATTCACCAAGAAATGGAAATATTACATCATCTTTTCCAGTTTATGAGGGAGATGAAATACTCATTTCTACAAATAAGGGAAGGGTAATAAGAGTTGCTGTAAAAGAAATAAGAAGTGCAGGTAGAAATACTCAGGGTGTTAGAGTAATAAAGTTATCAGGCGAAGAAAAAGTTGTTTCTGCTATAAAGATTGATGATAATTTAATTTAATGAAGAAAGTAGCAATTTATCCAGGCACTTTTGATCCAATAACATTTGGTCATATAGATGTAATTAAAAAAGCGCTAAAATTATTTGATAAAATTATAGTTGGAGTTTCTGAGGTTAGTAATAAAGATTATCTTTTTAATTCTAATGAAAGAATAGATATTGTTAATAAGGCTTTATTTAATGACCTTAATTTAAGTAAGAAAAAAATATCTGTAGTTTCTTTTAGTTCTTTAACAACAGATTTATGTAAAAAATACAAATCTAATATAATTTTAAGAGGTTTAAGAGCAGTATCAGATTTTGAATATGAGTTTCAATTAGCTGGAATGAATAGAAAATTAAACAATAAAATAGAAACAATTTTTTTAATGTCAGATGTTGAGAATCAAATTATTTCTTCAAAATTTGTTAAGGAGATTGTTAAATTAAATGGTGACATAAAAAAATTTACCACTAAAAATACAATTAAATCTTTAAAAAAAAAATATGAATAGATTTATAATAAATATACTTGTCTTATTTTTGTTAATTACCAATCAATCAATTGCAAAGGAAAATATAATGATTTTAAAATTAAAAAATGGAGATGTAAAAATTCAGTTATTTGAAGATGTGGCCCCAAATCATGTTAAGAGAATAAAAGAATTAGCTAATAATGGCAAATATGATAATGTAGTATTTCACAGAGTTATTGATGGTTTTATGGCACAAACTGGTGATGTTGAATTCGGTAATTCTTCCAATGCTAATTTTGATATAAGAAGAGCAGGAACTGGAAATTCTGATTTGCCAGATTTAAAACAAGAATTTAGCAGTGTTCCCCATGAAAGAGGGACTTTATCTATGGCAAGAACGTCTGATCCTGATAGCGCTAATAGTCAATTTTTTATTTGTTTTGTGCCAACACCTTTTCTTGATAGACAATATACTGTTTTCGGAAAAGTTTTAGAAGGCATGGAGTTTGTAGATAAGATTAAAAGAGGTGAACCAGCTGAAGATCCAGATAAAATAATTAGTTTTAAATCACAATAATTTTTAAATGGCATTAAAGAATTTTGCCTTTAATGTTTTAAAGACAGATAAATATGCAAGATGTGGTTTAATTAAAACTCACAGAGGAAACATTAATACACCTGCTTTTATGCCTGTTGGGACTCAAGCAACAGTCAAGGCAAGCACAATTGATGATATTAAAAAAACTGGATCAGAAATAATTCTATCAAACACTTATCATTTGATGATTAGGCCAGGAGTTGAAAGAATTAAATTAGCGGGAGGCTTACATAAATTTATGAATTGTGACTTACCAATTTTAACAGACTCAGGTGGTTTCCAAGTAATGTCACTTTCTAAATTGAATAAAATTGATAAAGAAAAAGGAGCTATATTTAATTCGCATGTTGATGGTAAAAAATTTTTTTTAAGTCCTGAGGAAAGTATTAGAATCCAATTAGGTCTTAATTCAGATATAGTTATGATAATGGATGAATGCCCTAAAAATTCTAACGATTATGAACTTATTAAGAATTCAATGGATTTATCTTTACATTGGGCTGAAAGATCCAAAAAAGCATTTGGACATAATCCACACAAAGCTCTATTTGGAATTGTTCAAGGAGGTTTATTCAAAGATTTGAGAGTTAAATCTTTAAAAGAATTAATAAAAATAGGATTTGATGGTTATGCTTTGGGTGGTTTAGCGGTTGGTGAGACACAAGATGAAATGTTTGGTATACTAGACGATATTAGGGAATTTTTACCAGAGGAAAAGCCTCATTATTTGATGGGTGTAGGAACACCTAAAGATATTTTAGGAGCAGTAAAAAGAGGTATAGACATGTTTGATTGCGTTTTGCCCACTAGATCAGGAAGAACAGGGTTAGCTTTTACATGGGATGGAAAAGTTAATATCAAAAATAATAAATATCAAAATGATAATAGGCCTTTAGATCCAAACTGTGAAAACCTCAATTTAAATAAATATTCAAAAAATTATTTGAATCATTTATTTAATACAAATGAAATCTTAGCTTCAATGTTATTAACATTGCATAATGTCAATTTTTACCAAGAATTAATGTTATCAATTAGAAAGAATATTAATCAAGGTACTTTTAATGAATTTCACGACAAATACATTGATAAGTTGTAGCAGATATATAATTTTTAGTTAAATTGACATTTGAAAAAATATTATAATTCTGTATATAACAACTATTCAATTTGAATAATTTGGGGCCCTTAGCTCAGTTGGTAGAGCAATTCCCTTTTAAGGAATGGGTCGATGGTTCGAGTCCATCAGGGCTCACCATTATTCACTCAGCTTATTTTTATTGGTGGATAATCTAATATTACTTCATTCATTTTTTCATTAAGTTGTTTAATTCTATTATCTGAAGATGGATGTGTGCTCATGAACTCTGGAGGGGCTTTACCTTTTTTTAATTTTTTCATTCTTTCCCAAACTTTTACAGTTTCACGAATATCATATCCTGATAAAGACGAAAAAATCATACCCAAATAATCAGCTTCACTTTCTTGTTTTCTATTAAATGGATTCATTAACCCTATCTGAGATAATAAACCTACTGTATTCATACCAGTAACTCTATTTACTTGAGAGAGTTTTCCCCCACTAAATATATCAAATAATTGAGTGCCAGTATTAACTAAAACTCCACGACTTGCTCTTTCAACTGAATGTTTCGCTACTGCATGTGCAATTTCATGGCCCATAACAGCAGCGAGACCATTAGTATTTTTAGTTACATCCAAAATTCCCGTATATACAGCTATTTTACCACCAGGCATACACCAGGCATTTCTAACTTTTTTTTTATCAATTAAAATATATTCCCAATCAAAATTTATTGTGGGGTCATCAATATTTTCTTTAGTAAAATACTCTGAAATTGAGTCTTCTATTCTTTTTCCAATTTCTTTAATTTCATTGAGTTTTTTTTTATCATCACTCATTTTTTCTTTTTCTTTTATCTTTTCATAAATTTGTGCAGCTTGAGCATTAAGTTTAGACTCTGGTATTAATTTTAGTTGTTTTCTATCTGTGATCGGAGTTGTCGTACATGAAGGTAGAACTATTCCACAACATCCACAACCAATATATGACAAAAATTTTCTTCTATTCATTTTATAAAATTTGTATAATATTGATATTATAATTTTCTATGAATCTTAACAATAAAATATTATTAGCTTTATTTGTTATTGCTATTATTTTCGTAGTTTATTCTAGTTTTAATTAATTTATGACTGAAAAACAAAAAAAAAAATCATTATCATTAACTCTTAGAAACTATTTTATTACAGGAGTTGTTGTTTTAATACCAATTGGTTTTACTCTATACTTAAGTAAGATCTTAATAGGTATTTCATCCAATATATTGCCAAAAAACATTAACCCTAATTACTATTTACCTTTTAACATTCCTGGTGTTGAAATTTTAATTTCAGTTATTTTCATAACACTAGTAGGTGGTATTTCTTTATCTTTTTTTGGAAGACGTATTTTAAAACTGATAGATGACCTCTTTAAAAGAATTCCATTTTTAAGAACTGTTTACTCTGCAATTGTTCAAATGACTGAAACATTTTCTAAAAAAGATGACAATAAAAAAAGTGTAGTTCTTATCGAATATCCAAGAAAAGGTGTTTGGGCTGTAGGTTTCGCTACAAAGGAAAATAATGGTGAAATGTCTGAGAAGACTAATAAAAAATTGATTAATGTATTTGTTCCAACAACACCAAATCCGACCAGTGGCTTCTTATTAATGTTTCCTTTAGAGGATGTTATTTATTTAAATATGTCTTTTGAAGAAGCTTCTAAATTCATAGTTTCTGCTGGTACATCTACTAAAAAATCTTAAGCTATATCATTAATTATATCAGCTCTATCATATAATTTTACTAAGGGTTTATATTTACTGATATCTTCATTTGTTATTTCTATTCTTTTCATTTCTTTTTTTGCTAAATGAAAAAGATCCTTATTATGAATAGGATCTGCTAATTTGAAATTTTTAATCCCACTCTGTTTAAATCCTAAAATATCACCATAACCTCTTATTTTCATGTCTTCCTCTGAAATAATAAATCCATCATTTGTATCTTTTAAAATATTAATTCTTTTTTTTGCATTTTCACTTAAATTAGATTTAAACATTAAAATACATGATGAATCTTTATTTCCTCTTCCAACTCTGCCCCTTAATTGATGTAACTGAGATAAACCAAATTTATTAGCATTTTCAATTATAATTACATTAGCATTAGGAAAATCTATACCTACTTCAATTATTGTTGTTGAAACGAGTATCTTAAATTCATTTTTAAGAAACTTGTTTAATATATTCTCTTTTTCGTCTATTTTAGTTTTACCATGTAATAATAATACTTGGTTTGGAAAAAGATTATTAAGAAATTCAAATTTTTTAACAGCAGAAGAATGATCTAATTTTTTAGATTCTTCTATTAAAGGACAAACCCAAAATACCTGATTTCCTAAATTAATTTCCTTTTTAATAAATTTTACAACATCATCTATTTTGTTTTCTAATTTACTGTAGGTTTTAATTGGTTTTCGAGATTTTGGTTTTTCTCTAATAATTGAAAGATCCATATCACCGTATATAGTCATTGTTAAAGTTCTAGGTATTGGTGTAGCAGTCATCAGCAAAACATCACAATTTTTACCACCTTTGTCTGATAATTTTTTTCTTTGGTTAACTCCAAACTTATGCTGTTCATCGATAATGATTAATCCAAGTTTGTTGAAATTTACTTTATTTTGAAATATTGCGTGTGTTCCAATAATTATATCAATTTTATGATTTGATAATTCATTTAATATTTTTTTCTTACTTTTGTAGTCAGATTTTCCAGAAATTAATTCTATATTTAAATTTTTGGAAAAAATATTTTTTTGCTAGTATATAATGTTGTCGAGCTAGAATTTCTGTTGGAGCCATTATCGCCACCTGAAAACCAGAATTTACACTATTAAAGGCTGCTAATAATGAAACTATAGTTTTTCCACTTCCGACATCACCCTGCAAAAGTCTAAACATTTTTGTTGAAGAGCTTAAATCTTTATTAATTTCAGCTAATGCATTAACTTGGTCATTAGTTAAAGAAAATTCTAATTTATTAATAATATTATTTTGTTTTTTTTTATCTAAAACTTTACTTTCTTTTTTTATTTTTTTAATTTTTTTTCTTATTTCTGAGTTAACTAAAAATGTTGAAAAAATTTCATCAAAAGCCAATCGCTGATAAAAGTTTTTTTTATATTTGCCAACATTTTCTGGGTTATGTAAATCTTTAATAGATTTATTCCAACTTACATTATTAAATTTATTTATTATGTGCTTTGAATGCCATTCATCAAGAATGGGCAATTTTTCCAAAATTTGATTAATAATTTTATTATATATCTTTTCAGAAATTCCTTCAGTCAAAGAATAATTATTATACTTTTGTTTAATGAATGAGGCGTCTTCTGAAAAATATTTTGGATTAGTTAATTGGTATTTATTTCTAAAAAATCGAATTTTTCCACTTACAGTTATTTCTCTACCTAATGGTAATATTTTCCTTATATATCCTTCATAACTATTAAAAAAAATACAGTCTATTTCTCCAGTTTCATCAGAGCACAATACTTTATTAGGTAAATTTCTAATTCTAGGAAAAGAGTATTTTTTAGGGATTATAGTAATGGTTTGTTCTTCACCAACTCTAAGATCTTTAATTTTTGATGAAAAACTTCTATCAGTAAAAGATTTAGGTAATTTCCATAACAAATCAAAAATATTATTAATTTTTTTTTTCTTAAGCAAGTTTGTCGTTTTAACGCCAACACCTTTTAATGCTGTTAAATCTGACAGTAAATATTTATAATTACTTTTATTATTATCCATTAACTATTAATATAATCTAATAATGGATATCAAAACAGAACAATTAAAAAAAAAAATTATTTATAGATCAAATTATCGTGGAACAAAAGAAATGGATAAACTTTTAAGTGCGTTCACAAAAAAATATATCGATATTTTGAGTCTTGATGATCTTGAAGATTTAGAAAAATTATTAAATTTAGATGATACAAATCTTTATAATTTTTTTAATGGAATCAATACTGATTTTATATTTGATGATAATAATGTTAATAAATTATTTAAAAATTTTAAATATATTAATAATGAATAAATAAAAATGGCGGAGAGACTGGGATTCGAACCCAGGAAAGAGTTGCCCCTTTGCCGGTTTTCAAGACCGGTGCTTTCAACCGCTCAGCCATCTCTCCGTGAAAAAGGTTTTATTATTATAATTATTTAATTCAACCATAAAATAGTCTAATAAAAGCTATTATTAATAAGTCATTTAATTTCCTATGGATAAAGAATTTAAAAAAGGGTTATTGCTAGCTGGACTAGGTTCTTTTTTTTGGGGATTTTTTGGTGTTATTTATTTTAAGTATATAGCTTTTATTGGTCACATAGAGCTTGTTGTTCATAGATGTTTATGGACAACATTCACTTTAATAATAACGACCTTTCTTTTTTCAAAATGGAATACCTTTTTTATTGTGATCAAAAATAAAAAATTTCTAATTTATCTTTTTTTTTCAGGATTTCTTATATTTGTTAATTGGGCAGTATGGATATATGCGATTGCCACTAATAGAATAATAGATGCAAGCTTTGGATACTTCATGATGCCAATTTTAAGTGTAATGCTTGGTTTTATTTTCTTTAATGAAAAACTAAATAAAAAAAGAATTTTTTCAATTGTGCTTGTTATCATATCAATTATATATTTATTAATAGCAAGTTTTAAATCATTGCCATGGATAGGCTTAATTGTTGCTTTAAGTTGGGGTTTTTACAATTTACTTAGAAAAAAAATTGATATTGAAACTGACATTGGTTTATTAATTGAAAGTCTATATATACTTCCTTTTGCATTAATTATTTTTTACTTGATAACATCAAATAATTATAACGATTTTCAATTATCAAATCCTCCAATGATGTTGTTTATTTTTTTAGCAGGCCCAATGACAGTTATACCATTATTTTTATATGTCAGAGGAGTTGAATTGTGTGGACTTGGACCTTCTGGAATGATCTTTTATATAACGCCAACATTACAGTTTTTACTTGGTTTTTTTTATTATGACGAACCTTTTTCTACAACTAAATTAGTTAGCTTTATTTTTATTTGGATTGCTGTAATTATATATTTAAAGGATTTATATGAAACTGATTAACTATATAATAATATTGTTATTCTGTTATTTTACACCAACTCTTTCAGATAATAATTTAGATTTTCAAGAGTGGAAAAAAAATTTTAAAAAAATTGCCCTACAAAATAATATTTCTGCTGAAACATTTGATATTGTTATGGCAAAAACTAAATTCTTACCAAATGTAATTAAATATGACAGATATCAACCAGAATTTTATGAAGATACTAAAACATACGTATCAAAAAGAACCTCAGATAAAAAAATTTCTAAAGGATTAAATTTTTATAAAAAAAATACGAATTTGATTAATTCGATAGAAAAAAAATTTAATATCGAAAAAGAATTGCTCTTATCTTTAATGGGTATAGAAACTAATTTTGGAACATATGTTGGTAAAATGGACATATTATCATCATTAGCAACTTTAAGTTATGACAAAAGAAGATCGGATTTTTTTACAAAAGAACTTCTTATATTATTAAATCTAATAGAAACAAAACAAATTGACTATAAAACTTTATACGGGTCATGGGCTGGGGCTTTTGGTTTTTTTCAGTTTATGCCATCCACAATGAAAAATTATGCTATAGATTATGATAATAATAATTATATAGATCTTAAAAATAATAAAGACGCATATGCTTCAGCTGCAAATTATTTAAATAAAATTGGCTGGAAATCAGATCAACCTTGTTATTATAAAATTGAGTTATCAAATAAAATCCCAAAAAAATATCTTAATATATCTGCCAAAAAGCTTCATGATAAAAAAAAATTAAAATTTTTTAGAACTTATATTATTGATAGTTCATTTATAAATAAAAATTTAGACAACTTAAATGTAGCCATAATTACTCCTGATAAAGATATTATTCCTGACGCAGAAAATTTAAATCCAGCGTTTGTTGTATTTGAAAATTACGAAATAATTCTTAAATGGAATAGATCATTGCGGTTTTCATTAGCTGTCTGTACTTTAAAGGATAAATTTAATGATGAATTATAAAATTTTATTATTAATAGCAACTTTTTTTTTATTATCTGGTTGTAATCAAGAAAATCTAAAAAAAAAAGAAATAAACCTCATATTTGAACAAAAATATAATAACACAGGTTTTGCCCTTGTTTATAATGATAAATTGAAAAAAGAAAAAAAGATTTCCAAAAAAATTGATAACAAAACGTTAACTATTTTTCATAAAAATTTAAAAAAAAATTCTTTTGTCAAAGTTACAAATCCAATTAACCAAAAAAGTGTAATTGTTAAAGTCATTTCTAATAAAGTAAAATTTCCAGAACTTTACAATTCTGTTATAACTTTAAGAATTGTAGAAGAATTATCTCTAAACATTAATGAACCATATGTTGATTTAGTTCTTATTTCTCAAAACACTACATTTATTGCTAAAAAGGCTAAAACTTTTGATGAAGAAAAAAATGTAGCCGAAAAGGCACCTGTTGATGGTATTAAGATTATCAATTTAGGTTCTAATGAAACTGAAAAAAAACAAATAAATATTATTAATTTTTTATATTCTATAAAGATTGCTGATTTTTATTATAAAGATTCTGCTGAAAATATGATCAAGAGAATTAAAAATGAAACAAATTTAAAAAACTCAATGATAAAAAAATTATCTAAAACTAAATATAGGGTATTATTAGGTCCATTTAATGATATAAAAAAACTTGAAGAGTCTTATAATGAAATTAAAACATTAAATTTTGAAAATTTGGAAATTTTAAAAAATGTTTAAAAAATTATTTATATATATTATTT
Source organism: Pelagibacterales bacterium SAG-MED46 (assembly GCA_014653455.1). GTDB lineage: Bacteria > Pseudomonadota > Alphaproteobacteria > Pelagibacterales > Pelagibacteraceae > Pelagibacter. The sequence goes on from JACWEN010000018.1 coordinate 10,329, forward strand.
TATGTTTAAGTTTGACTAAATCTGCAAACGCAAATTTTGATATAAAAGCTAGAACTGCTATTTTATTAGATTATCACTCAGGAGAAATATTATTTGAAAAAGACGCAGATAGAAAAATTTTTCCAGCCTCAATGACAAAAATAATGACAACAATTATCGCTTTTGATTTGATAAAAAATGGTGAACTTAGTTTAAATGAAAAATTTATTGTCTCAGAAAATGCATGGAGACTCTCAGAGTCTGGATACTCTTCAATGTTTATAATGGTGGGAGACCAAATTTCTGTAGAAAATTTACTTAAAGGAATAATAGTATCTTCTGGTAATGACGCTTGTGTTGCTTTAGCTGAAGGTATAGCGGGTACAGAAGAAGAATTTGCAATTTTAATGACAGAAAAGGCTAAAGAAATTGGGATGATAAATACAAATTTTTCAAATTCATCCGGAATAAATTCACCTAATAATCTTTCTACAGTTAGAGATATAATGATTATGTCAAAATATTTAATTAAAAATTATCCTGAATTTTATAAATATTTTAAAGAAAAAGAATTTACTTGGAACAGAACAGGTGGCGATCCAATTACCCAGGGTAACAGAAACCCTTTACTTTATAAAAATTTAGGAGCAGATGGCATTAAAACTGGTTACTTATCTTACGAAAAATATTCATTAGCATCTTCTATAGATAGAAATGGTAGAAGATTGATATCTGTAGGCAGTGGTTTTAATACTAAAAATTCTCGATCCAGAGAAACTACAAAACTTCTTACATACGGACTTACTAATTATGATTTAGTTCAAATAACAAAAGCGGGTGAACCATTTTATAAAATAAATGTTTGGTTAGGAAAAGATGATTTTGTACAATCTTATACTAAAGAAAACATTTATAAAACTATTAAAAAAGCTAAAAAAAAATTACTAAAAGTTTCTGTTAACTACAATGGTCCTGTGGAGGCACCAATTAAAAAAGATGAAAAAATTGCATCATTAAAAGTTGTTTATGATGATGAATTAATAGGTGAGTACGAGTTATTGTCATTAAAAGAAGTAAAAAAAGTAAATTTTATATCAAAATTATTTAAATCATTAAATTACCTAATTTGGGGTGATGTCTAAGAAACCTATTATAGTTTTTGAAGGCATAGAAGGTAGCGGCAAAAGCCATCATTTGTCCGAAGTTTCAAAATATTTGGAGAGAAAAAAAATAACTTATATTAAAATTAGAGAGCCTGGTGGTAATCCTAATTCTGAAAAAATTAGAAAACTTATTCTCAACAATAAATCAGATTTTAATAAAAATACTGATTTACTTTTATATTTAGCTGCCAGAAGTGAAAATGTTAATACTATTAAAAAATTTTATAACAAAAAAATAATACTGATAGATAGATTTATCGACTCTACAATAGCTTACCAACATTATGGAATGGGTGTTGATATTAAACTAATTAAATTTATCAATAGATTTTTAATTAAAGATATAAATGTTAATTTTACTTTTCTAAATCTTGTTAATAAAAAAAATTTATTAACTAGATTAAAAAAAAGAAAATCATTAAATAGATATGACAAATTTAACATGAACTTTTATAATAAAGTTCAAAATGGATTTTTAAAATTAGCTAGCTTAAATAAAAAATCGTATCAAATAGTTAACTCTAATTTAGATATTAAAATTAATGAAAAATTGATATTAGATAAAATTGATAAATTAGTAGATTAACAAAATGAAAATAGAACCAGCAAATCAATTAAAATTATTTACACATAATAAACAATTTAATCATTTAGCAAACCTATATAATCAAAACAAACTACCAAATAAAATAATTTTTTCAGGAGAAAAAGGAATTGGAAAATGTACTTTATCATATCATTTAATTAATTTTATACTTTCAGCAGATGAAGAGTATTCCTATGATTTAGAAAATTTACTAATTAATGAAAAAAATAAATCTTTTAAATTAGTTCAAAATAAATCTAATCCAAATTTTATTTTAATTGATGTGAATGAAGAAAAAAAAAATATTGATATAGATCAAATAAGAAATTTAATTATCAATTTGAACAAATCTTCTTTTAATAATAAGCCTAGAATTATTTTAATTGATAATATTGAACTTCTAAATGTTAATTCTGTGAATGCATTACTAAAAGTTTTAGAAGAACCAAATGATAATACTAATTTTATTTTAATTAATAATAATAAAAAAATTTTATCTACACTAAAATCTAGATGTTTAGATTTTAAAGTTAAACTAAGTTTCAATCAATCAATAGATACAACTAATAATATTCTTGATAATGATATTCATAATATATTGAATGAAGATTTAATCCATCACTATAGTACCCCTGGTCAATTATGTAACTTAATTAAATTTCAAGAACAATATGATATAAATCTTAAAGATATTAATTTAAAAGAACTAATTTATTTAATTATTAAAGATAAATTATATAAAAAAGATAAATTGATAATAGGTTTAATTTATTTATTAATAGAACTTTATTTTAGATTAAACATATCTGTTAATAATGTCAGACTATTTGATTTACAAAAATATTTTTTAAATAAGATTAAAAATACAAAAAAATTTAATTTAGATGAAGAGTCACTTTTTATGGAATTTGAAGATAAAGTTTTAATAAATGGATAAAAATTTTTATATAACTACACCTATTTACTACCCTTCAGCAAAACCACATATGGGCCATGCTTATTCAAGTATAATTGCAGATTTTTTTGCAAGGTTTAAATTAATTGATGATTATCAAGTTCATTTTCTTACAGGAACAGACGAACATGGTTTAAAAATTCAAAGATCTGCAGAAAAAGCGGGGAAGGAACCTCAAATATTTTGTGATCAAATTAGTCAAACATTCAGAGATCTTTCTGATACTTTGAATTTATCAAACACTGATTTTATAAGAACTACAGAAAAAAGACATAAAAAAACTGTTCAACATCTTTGGAGTGAACTTGAAAAAAATGATGATATTTATTTATCAAATTATTCTGGTTGGTACTCAGTATCAGATGAAGCTTTTTATAACGAGGATGAAATAGAGGAAATAGAAGGAAAAAAAATTGCTATATCCTCAAAATCCTCTGTCGAATGGATTGAAGAAGAATCCTATTTTTTTAGACTTTCAAAGTGGGAAAAACCTTTATTAGAATATTACGAAGAAAATCCAGATTTTATTTCTCCAGAATCTAGAAAAAATGAGGTTATTAGTTTTGTAAAAAGTGGTCTTAAAGATCTTTCTGTCAGTAGAAAAAGTTTTTCGTGGGGAATAACTGTTCCAAGTAATAAAAACCATGTGATATATGTCTGGCTAGATGCTCTCACTAATTATCTGAGTGCATTAAATTATCCTAATACAAATGATGATTTATTTAAAAAATTTTGGCCAGCATCAATACATTTAATTGGAAAAGATATACTAAGATTCCATGCAGTTTATTGGCCTGCTTTTTTATTAGCAGCTAAAATTGATTTACCAAAGAGAGTGTATGGTCATGGATGGATATTATCTGGCGAAGAAAAAATGTCTAAATCAAAAGGAAATATACTTGATCCGTTAGAAATAATTAAAGAGTATGGTTTAGATCCTTTAAGATACTATTTAATTAAAGAAGTTTCTTTTGGAAATGATGGAAATATTTCACAAGAAAGACTCGAAGATTGTATCAATAGCGATTTAGCTAATAATTATGGAAATTTATGTCAGCGCGTGACTACTTTTGCAATTAAAAATTGTGATGGAAAAATTCCATTAGAAATTAAGTTTCAAGATGAAGATTTAACAATACTTAATAAGTATAAAGATAATTTAGATACAATTAGGTCTAAAATTGATAATCAAAATATTAATTTTTACATCGATTATATTATTAATTCTCTTTTCGAAGCTAACAAATATTTTAATGATCAGGAGCCATGGAAAAAGAAAGATGATCAAATTAGATTAAATACCATTGTCTACACTACATTAGAAATTGTAAGAAAAATAAGTTTTTTATTGTACCCAATTATTCCAGAATCATCTTTAAAGGCATTAAAAATTTTTGATATTGAAAAAAATAAAGTAAAATTAAGCACAGTCTCTGATAATGAGTATCTAATTAAAGGTAATAATTTAAATAAAATAGATATATTATTTAAAAAAATAGAAAAAAAAAATGATTGATTCACACTGTCATTTAGATCACGAACCATTATTAAACGACTTATCTAACGTAATACAAAGATCTAAAGATGTAGGTATAGAAAAATTATTAACTATTTCAACCTCATTTGAAAGTTTTTCTAGAGTAAAAGAATTAATCGATCGAGATGAGATGATCTATGGGACTATTGGTATTCATCCCCATGAAAGTTCTACAAATGTAATTACTTCAAAACAGATCATTGAAAATCTGAATGAAAATCCAAAAATTATTGGAATTGGAGAAACTGGGTTAGATTTTTATTATAATAATAGTGAAAAAGATAAACAGATATCAAGTTTTAAAGAACATATAGAGGCATCCATAAAAACGAATATCCCATTGATTGTTCATTCAAGAGATGCTGAAAAAGAAACTTTTGAAATTTTAAATGAATATAAAAAGGAAAATATTAAAATCTTAATGCATTGTTTTACCGGATCAAAACAATTCTTTGAGAAATTAATGACTTTGAATTCATTCTTCTCAGCAAGTGGTATCATTACTTTTAAAAACTCTTTAGAATTACAAGATACCTTCAAATCTATCCCAATGGATAATATTTTAATTGAAACTGATAGTCCTTTTTTAGCACCTGTTCCTAAAAGAGGAAAAAAAAATGAACCATCTTTTATAGATTTTACAGCAACAAAGCTTGCTGAGATAAAAAATATATCTAAACAAGAACTCATTAAAAAAACTACCAGTAATTTTAATAGACTTTTTTTTAATTAAAAATTATGAAATTTATAATTTTAGGATGTGGTAGTTCAATGGGTGTACCAAGACCAGATGGTTTTTTTGGAAATTGTGATCCTAAGAATAAGAAAAATTATAGAACAAGGTGTTCAGCTTTATTAAAAACTTCTGAGGAGAATATACTTATAGATACATCTCCAGATTTACGACAACAACTTTTAAAACAAAAAATTAAAAAAATTAATAAAGTTCTTTTTTCACACCTTCATGCAGATCAAACTCATGGAATAAATGATTTAAGATCTTTTTATATAAATACTAAAAAACAGATTAACGTCTACGCAGATAATCATACTTCTAAATATCTTAAAAATTCATTTTCTTATATTTTCAAAAGTTATTCAAAAGAATATCCATCTACATTAAAACTAAATAAGTTACCAAAAAAAATTTATACAAAAAATAACAACAAAAGAATTAATATCAAATCTGTTATTGTCAAACATGGTAAAGTAAAATCAAATTGTTTTATTGTTGATAAAAAATTGGCATACATAAGTGATGTAAGTAAAATATTTGAAAAGGATTTTAAATATTTTAAAAAATTAGAATATCTAATAATTGACTGCTTGTGGTATAATTTTCATCCATCACACTTTAATTTAGAAACTTCCCTAGCTGTAATAAAACAATTTAAACCTCACAAATCTTTTCTAACTAATTTATCACCAGTTTTAGATTATAAAATTCTCAAAAAAATGTTGCCTAAAAATGTGATCCCAGCACATGATGGTCTTACTATTAATTTATAAAATACTTTCTAAAACTTTAGTTATTTTTTTGGACATAGGTTTTGTAAAAGATGCATATGTATCTTCAACTTTGCCTTCTTTATTAATTAAAATTTTATGAAAATTCCACTTGGGTATAGCAGATTTCCCATGATTTTTTTTTGCCCATTTGAAAATTTCATGAGCATTTTCACCTCTAACTTCAGTTATAGTTGTCAGTGGAAAATTTATATTAAAATTTACTTCACAAAATTCTTTAATATCAGCATTATTATTTTTTTCTTGATTAAATGAATTAGATGGAACACCAAGAACAATTAGACCTTTTTCTTTATATAAATCCCAAAGTTCTTGTAATTCATCATATTGTTTTGTGAAACCACAATAACTAGCAGTGTTCACAACTAAGATAACCTTATTTTTGTAATCTTTAAAATTAATTGTCTCACCATTTATGCTCTCTATACTGAAATCATAAATTTTTTTTTCATAGTTGGCAGTTGCTGAAGTTTTAAAAATAAACATAAGTATAGAAATTATAAATATTACTTTTTTCATTGATTGGGTTTATTTGGAGTAAGTAATATTAAAAAATAACCAAATAAAGTAGATAATAAAGATCCAGTTAATACTCCTATTTTTACACCATCCATATATTGCATATTTTCAACAAAAGCTAAATTTCCAACAAATAGACTCATTGTGAAACCAATCCCTGTAAGAACTCCCACACCATAAAAATTGTACCAACTTGTGTTGCTTGGCATTTGAGCTACTTTTAATTTTATAGATACATAAGAAAATATAAATACACCCAGTTGTTTACCTAGGAATAGACCAAGTACGATACCTAAAGGAACCTTATCCAATAATGAAGCAAAAGATAAGCCTTCTAAAGAAACACCAGCATTAGCAAAAGCAAACAATGGCATTATAGCAAAAGCTACATAGGGACTAATCGCATGTTCTATTTTGATTAATAAAGAAAAATCCTTTTCTTTTTTTCTATGAGGAATTGTCATGGCTAACAATACACCAG